>JALSHQ010000177.1 GCA_026982145.1 Gammaproteobacteria bacterium
CCGGAGGGTTCTCTGTTGCACCTTATCGGTTACCGGTTGTGTCTGATATAGCGTTACTGCCAGCTGACCAGAGGTGATGACCGAGCTTGCCCCCCGCAAAATATCGACTTCAACCGCCGAGATGTCACTTTGCCGTTTTTTGTTGATTTTGATAACAGGGATCACCACTTCCTGTAGCGATGCTCCGCCATGGACGAAGCGGCTGCCAGAACCTTTCAATCGTAGCCGGTTAATTGATTTTGGAATCAGCACTTCGACATCACCGGCCAGCCCAAGCTGAGCAGACTGGAATTTACGCAGGCTCGCCGCTTCCTTCAACCCCTTACCCAATACAAAACGTCGGTCGCGGAATAGAATCGAATCGCCTTCGGCATCGCTGCCTAAAAAGTCGCTCTCATCAATGGCGCGGTTTTGATAGATGAACCCGTGATCCGAGGTCACCAGCACGTTATTCGCGTTGGCCCCCGTGAGCTTTTTGATTAGCCGAATCAACTCCTGCAAGGTCTCTTCCACCGCCTCAAACACGCGCTCTTCCGACTCTCGCTTGTCGCCAGTGGCATCGATACGATTGTGGTAGATGTATATAACGTCGTGGTTGCGTACCAACGTCCGGCAGTCATCGCCCTTGATCGCCATCAGCTCATCAATCTTCAGCGCCGTAGCTCGCTTGGAAATAGCCCCGTCCAGGATTTTGATGCGATTAACGATACCTTGAGAACTTTGACCATCCACCCGGACAGTCCCAGATTCATTCTCCACCAACGCCAACTCTTCATTGGGCAATAGTGCCGCCATACCGAGTTGGGTGTAACTCGGCAGCATCGATAGCACAGGTTCGAGATTGGCGTTGAAGCGATCCTCCTGACGGATTAGGCCAAGCAGTTCATCGCCGATCTCGTAGCGCAAAGCATCTGAGATAATCACGCAGACTTTCTTATCTTTTTTCAGAAAGGGCTGTACCCAGCGCTCAAAGAAATTCTTTTGTAAGGGGACGGGGGGTGCATCCCACTTATTGGTATCGTCCACAAAAGACTGCCAGCGATCATTGAGCTTCAACAGGTAATTATTGGAATAGAGATTCTCGATCTGATCGGTCAAAACCCCCATCAATGATGCCTGGCCCGATACTCTGACGTGATAGGTGAACTTGCGATATAACTGATCCAGTCTGTACCAATGCTGGCTGTAACGCAGCACACCATCAGCCATAGCATCCATCGTCAGCTTGGCCTCATCCATGGCATGAATGAACTGCGCAGCAAAATCAACTGCCTCGTAAAGATGCCGGTACTCGCGGTACCAATGACCTTGCCGACGCTGACGAATCCAGAGTGCCACATCGCCACTAGAAAATGTGCGTGATACCACGCCCCTGACCAGATCGCTGATAATCTTCTGGTCAATCAGACGAAAATAGTCCAATTCGATCAGTTCGCGAAAATCCCGTTTATCCAGATCCTGCTCAATACCCAATACATCGGCGCATTCACCCGATAAAGTCTCAAAACACGTTTCAAACTGACGGCTATCTTTCCAGCGTTTAAGGAAAACTAGCGCGTCACCCGTCAACTGAACCTGTCCATCTGTCCCCATGGCATAGCAAGATTTGAACAACTCGATGACAAAATCACGAATGCTTGGTTCATCAGAGTTGTAGCCATAACAACGAGTCATCTGCTCCCAGAGAAAATCACTGAGATTACAGCGACCGATCAACCGAATCTTTTCGTCTCGTCCATCCGCGAGTTCTGCCAGCAGGTTTTCCACCACCGAATCCATGCGCGGTTCGGAGCCGACACAGACTGCCAGCATCTTCAGGCGGAGTAAGCCAAAAGTATCATCGGGCTTCAATAAACGTTTTAAGGCATTCTTGCGTTTGATGGCCTGATAAAACTCTGCATGGGCCTGCACTACACCGACGAAATCAAGGCTTAGGTCGAGTTCCGAAAGCCAAATTGCGACCTGATCGGTGCGGAACTCGCCATGCCCCAACTGCACATCCAGCAACCAGTTACCTAGGTCATCGGGTTGCGGTCCCTCACGGTAGAGCAGGAATTTCTGCACAGGTTCTTCGCGCAACAGACGGTGCTTCACAGCAAACTCGTTGTTGGTGAGTTCCAGCTTTTCGATGCCTGGTAGTTCAAGCGCCTCGAAATCACCGCGCAACTCTTGTTTGGTGTCGTACCAAAAGACAATACGGTGGCGATCAAAAAGTTTGTTCAACGCTTTGGCGATGCGATCATTCATGCTGTTGCATAGCCTCCAAACAGACAGTGAAGAGCATAACCGCTGCCGCGTCGAGTACGGTTGATTTCCCCGAGCCATTCACGCCGTAGAAGACATTTAGCTTGGGATGAAGATCCACCTCAAGGTACGTAGCACCCCGATAATTGCTTAATCTCAGTTTATCAATATGCACTGCTACTCCCCCTTAGCCGACAGACCCGGAATCTTCTTCAGGGCGTTGCCAAACTTGTTGTAATTCACTTTCACACCATCATCAAGATCAATCTCCACCTGCTCGGTAGCAAGCGGATAGAGCACCTCGCGCTCATACTCTTCGATCTCCGCAATCACCTTGTTAAGCTTCTCGATCTCTTTTAGTGCCTTGGTCTTCTCGCTCGGCGAGGCGCTGGCACTAATGCTTACCGCTTCGAGATGGTTTTTACGGGCGCTTAGTTTGGTGCGAAACTCGCGCAGGTAGTCATTGAGTATTACGCTGACCGTATCCGGGCGGTAGCGGTGCATATAGATCAGCGCGTTGAAGCTGCCTTTGGGGCTGGAGAACAGCCAGTAGATGGGGCGCTTCTTATAGCGCTTCACATGATCGCTGTAGAAATCTTTTAGGAAGTACTTGCGGATGTTCTTGCCAATGGCCTGTTCGATGAACGTTAGATTTTCTGCATAATATTCCTCACCGAAGGTCACGCGTAGGAATTTAAAGAAGCGCTCAGTAATGTCATCCGTGAACCAGTCGCCGTCGAGCATGGGAATGACGTTATCATCATCTGCCGGGAAAAGATTTTTAACCACAGATGAACACGGATTGACACAGATATTTTTCTTGTTTTCTAATCTGTGTTCATCTGTGTCCATCTGTGGTTCTTGTAGTTTTTTGTAATAGTCGTCAATGGTCTCGCTCTGGTTGGCGAGAATCAGACCAGGCTTCTCCAGCGCGTAACGGCCAAACATGCAGCCCACGGCGTAGGAGATGAATTCCTTCATGGTATCTGCCAACAGCAGCGCTTCCAACTCCTCATCGCTTTTGTTACCGCCATAGCGATAATGCGGGTTACAGG
>JALSHQ010000178.1 GCA_026982145.1 Gammaproteobacteria bacterium
TCTGCACAAGAGGTCGCACGCAGTGCTAGCTCCGCCTCGCAAGCCGCTCATGATGCTGATGCGCAGGCACATGAAGGTGAGCGTGTGGTCGCCCGCACCGTCGCTGACATTAATGAGCTCAACAGTGATGTGCAACAGATTGCAGCGGTGATCAACATGCTCTCTGCTGAATCTGAAAACGTTGGGCGCGTCCTTAAAGTGATCAAGGATATTGCGGAACAGACCAATCTGTTGGCACTTAACGCCGCCATCGAAGCGGCAAGAGCAGGCGAACAGGGGCGCGGCTTTGCGGTAGTTGCAGATGAAGTCCGTACGCTCGCGGGCCGCACGCAGAATTCCACCTTAGAAATCCAGAAGATGCTCGAGAAGTTTCATAAAGGGACTCAAAATGCAGTTGCCGTTATGGAGAAAGGCCAAGAGAAAGCGGACGCCAGTGTCGAGCAGGCGGGCAAAGCGGTCACCGCACTCACGGAGATCGCACGCATGGTCTCCAAAATTAATGATATGAATACGCAAATTGCAAGCGCCGCAGAGGAGCAGACCGCGGTTGCTGAAGAGATCAACCAAAATATTCTATCGGTTAACGCCATTACACAACAGACAAGTCAGGGCGTGCAACAGACTGAAAACGCCAGCCGTGAACTTTCTAAGTTGGCGGTGGAGTTACAGTCACTCGCGCAGACCTTCAAGACCTGACCCAGCAGGTCAATAGGGCTGACGACTAATGGGCTTAGTTTAAGGAACCTCTGATCAATTCAGGATAGGAGAAAATTGATGATTTAAAATCTATCTTTCTTTTTCATCTGCTTCTTTCGCTTCTTTGAAATATTGATACTGGCACCATAAAACCACTATTTTCACCCTGAATTTGAACGCTGGGATAGTCTTACTTTTCCTTGTATGATCACTTCAATATCTCCTCTCTTCTATTGAAAAGCTATCGTGACATTAATTAATAGCATCAAGAACAAAATCATGATCTTCGCAATCCTTGCCACGCTCATTCCGTCGGCGGGGCTGGGGCTGCTTTCATACTGGCAAAATGAGGCGATGGTGGCAAACAACGTTGCCCAGCAACTGCAGACTCTCGCAGCCGATGCCAACCGTGAATTGGAACACTGGCTCGAAGCACGCATCATAGAGGTGCGTACGCTCTCTACCTCTAATGCAGTGACTAAAGGGCTTGCACCTCCACCCCCATCAGCACCAGTGAACACAACAAAAAATACGCAGCTTCTGCCTCACTATCTTCGACTGGTGAAGGATAAACTCAGCCCACTACTGCAATTGGCAGTGCTCACCCCCAGTGGCAAAATAGTGGCCAGCAGCAGTGATACTCCCCCGCCAGTTATCTTGCCAAGCGCCGGGCCTCAAACCACAAAGGCTGATGGCGTGATGATTGATACGCCTCACTGGAGCCAACACTATCGCACCGTTACGCTTACGCTTGCCGTTCCGGTGCTTTCGCTGGATGATGAGATTTTGGGGACACTCGTTGCGGTGGTCGATCTCAACACGCTCCTTCCCTCACTGAAATATGCGACCAAAATATCACCAGGGGATATCCTGCTGCTCGACTTGGCGGGTCAACCTTTGCTCGGCACCCACAATGATGATGCACCCTTCGAACCAGTCGCGCGCCAAGTGCTTCAGCAGCTGCGTGAAGAGGCGGGCAAACCCATCGCTTTTGAAGGCCACCTTCAGAAGAGTGTGCTTGGCCTAGCAGTGATGCCAAAAACGCTGCCAGTGTTGGTGGTGGTAGAGCGTGATCGCGCAGACATTTATCAAGCGTGGGCTGCTTTTCGTAATCTATTTTTAAGCCTGATGGGGGGGCTAACGCTGCTGGTCGGGCTTATCGCTTGGCAGATGGGGCGCTCAATCGTCACCCCCCTTGAGCACCTAACTGGCGCTGCGGATCATATTGCCGCGGGGGATCTCTCCGTCCAGCTGCCGGTGGCGCAGCGCGATGAGCTTGGGCACCTGACTCAGGTATTTAATCAGATGACCGACAATTTACGTCAGAGCCGAGATGAGTTCGAAGCCGCCAGTCAAACACTACAAAAACAGAACAAACTGCTGGAGAAACTCTCTATTACTGATAGCCTCACCGGCCTTTATAACCGCAAAAAACTCGATGATATCCTTGCCGACCAGCTCGCGCGCTTTAAACGAAACCAGCGCCCTTTTGCACTGCTTATGCTCGATATTGATCACTTCAAAAAACTCAACGATACCTATGGCCACCTTGCAGGTGACCAAGTATTAGCCAGTGTTGCCAGAACTTTTTCTAACTCGATCCGTAACATCGACTTTGTAGCGCGCTACGGTGGAGAAGAGTTTGTGATCGTGCTGCCAGAGACAGCGCTCTCTGCCGCGCGCGACATGGCAGAACGCATTCTTACTCAAGTCCGCAGTGCCTCTTATCAATTTAATGATCAATCCATTGCGGTCACCCTAAGCATAGGAGTTGCGATGAGTCGAAGCAGTGATGAGTCAGCGGATACGCTGCTGGCTCGCACTGATCGCATGCTCTATGAAGCTAAACGCGCGGGTCGCGACCGCGTCATTTGCACCGATGATAAAAGCACATAAGCTAGCGGCTCCCTAAGGCGCCTCAAGTAACTCAACCATTATCCAGCCAGCATCGCCCACCTCACTCTCAACATACAACCATTGCCCTTGATAGGCGCGAGCCACTACCGGCACCTTCTTCTTTAACAGATGAAGTTTTGCCGCAGTGATATCGGGCTGACCCCGTAAGTGGCTATCGGCCTTTACGCTTAACGGAATGGCAATACTGAAGGCCACTTCCGATGCCGCTTCTGTCGACGCTATCGAATTGTCCATCAACATCGCGATGAACTGCTCTGCCTGTGCCACTAAGTCAGCGGCAACTCGGTATTCATCTTGTTGAAAAGCGGTGAGGGCTGAATCAAGCAGGCGCTGCGCCAACTGCTGCAGTGAAGCCTTGTGCTCTGTGCCCAGAGTAGCGCGTAGCACCTTCATCGCTACTTCAACCTCGGCAAGGTGTGACGCAACCTCTGCCTCCGAGGCAAACCGGCGCAACTTAACCTCAGCGCGCGCCACCTGACTACTTGTCTCTTTCAACTCCTCAGTCTGGCTCTGCTGATGTGCACGCAGCGTGCTGATTTCAGCCTCCTTCTCAGATAAAACGCGTAGCAAATGCATGATCATCTGCTGCTGCTCATCAAAGGACATCGGCGATGGCGCTTGCGATGGGATCGGTGGTGGCGGAGGAACCACCAACTTAGTCACAGGCGGCTGAATTGAACAA
>JALSHQ010000179.1 GCA_026982145.1 Gammaproteobacteria bacterium
CACCATCTTTTGCACACCAATGGAGAGGGCGACATCCATGTGGGTGAACCCCTGGTGAATGCGGTAGGAGATGGCGCGGTCGGTAAAGAGCGAGGCGAAGACCTGCTTGCAGGTGGCGAGCAGATTATGGGTGCCGCGAATGTTGAGGTAGGAGTCCTGCTGGCCCGCAAACGAGGCGGTGGGGAGGTCTTCGGCCGTCGCTGAGCTGCGCACCGCGACATCGGTATTGGCTCCGTATTCTGCTTCCAGTTGGGCGTAGGCATCGCTGATCGCCTGTTCAAGGTCGGCCGGCAGCTCAGCACGTGAAATCCATGCGCGGATGCGGGCACCCGTTTCGGCAAGTGCATCGACATCATCTGCATTCATCGCCGCTAGTGCCGTTTCGATTTTTTCGTGTAGGTTGTTATGACGAATAAAATGGCGGTAGGCGTCGGCACTGGTAGCAAAGCCGTTGGGGATTTTGACCCCCAGAGGGGTCAGTGCCGTGTACATCTCACCGAGCGAGGCATTCTTGCCGCCGACCTGTGGGATGTTATTCAGGGTGAGTTCGGTGAAATGGTGTATGAGCTGCATAAGCCTTCCCAAATTGTTATGCGTGAGTGCGTGATCGCAGTGGCTATTTCGCTTCCAGTTTGTCCAGTATGCCAGAGCCGTCCATCGCATTGTCAATGGGGATTTTGGAGATGTTTCTCATAGGAATGATCGCGGTGGTTGATTTTGAAGGAAATGCCCCTATTCTATCCAAGCGCGCATCCCTTTATACTATGCCGCAAAATCTAGGATTTTAGAGCTCTGATGTTGCCAGTGGTGGTGAATGCCACTGCTAACAGCAGACCCGATATAGCGAAAATGAGAGGAGCTAGCGAGTACCATGACCACCACAGAGGCACATAAGGAAACACTGGAGTTTCAAACCGAGGTTCAGCAACTGCTGAAACTGATGATCCATTCGCTCTATTCAAATAAAGAAATTTTCCTGCGTGAATTGATCTCAAACGCCTCTGATGCCTGCGACAAGCTGCGTTTTGAGGCGCTGAGCGATGATGCGTTGTATGAGGATGACTCCGAACTAAAGCTGCACGTCTCATTTGATAAAGAAGCGCGCACCGTCACAATCAGTGACAACGGCATTGGCATGACACGCACCGAGGTGGTCGACAACATCGGCACCATTGCAAAGTCAGGTACGCGTCAGTTCTTCGATACGTTAAGTGGCGACGAAGCCAAAGATAGCCAGCTGATCGGCCAATTTGGTGTTGGTTTTTACTCTGCATTTATTGTTGCTGACAAAGTGACGTTGACCACCCGCCGTGCCGGAACTGGCGCAGAACACGGGGTGCGCTGGAGTTCTGCTGGTGAAGGGAGTTACGAGCTAGAAACAGTGGAAAAACCGGGGCGTGGCACAGAGGTGATCCTGCATCTGCGTGAAGATATGGATGAGTTTCTCGACGGCTATCGCCTGCGCTCCACCATCAATAAGTATTCAGACCACATCTCACTGCCGATCATGATGCCATCACAGGATGAAGAGAAGGCGGGTGAAGATGAGACCGTTAACAGTGCATCGGCACTATGGGCACGAGCCAAAAAGGATGTGACCGAAGAAGAGTACAACGAATTTTACAAACATGTCGGCCATGACTTTCAAGATCCACTGACCCATGTCCATAGCCACGTAGAAGGGAATCAATCTTACACCTCGCTGCTCTATATTCCACAGCGCGCACCGTTTGACCTGTGGGACCGTGAGCAGAAACACGGCATTAAACTCTATGTGAAACGTGTTTTTATTATGGATACCACTGATCAGTTGATGCCGACCTACCTACGTTTTGTGCGTGGTGTGATCGACTCCAGTGACCTGCCGTTGAATGTCTCTCGTGAGATTCTGCAACACAACCGCATGATCGACACCATCCGTGGGGCATCGGTGAAAAAGGTGCTCGGTATGCTGGAAGGGTTGGTTAAAAACGATGCCGAAAAATATAAAATATTCTGGGAGCAGTTTGGTTGTGTCTTAAAAGAAGGGGTTGCTGAAGATACCAATAACCGTGAACGTATCGCTAAGCTGCTGCGTTACAGCTCGACCGAGAGTGATGGCGAAACACAGGATGTCTCGCTGGCCGATTATGTCTCGCGCATGAAAGAGGGACAGAGCAAAATCTACTACGTGACGGCCGATAACTATGCAGCGGCTAAAAACAGCCCACATCTGGAGGTCTTCAAGACCAAAGGCATTGAAGTGCTGCTGATGAGTGACCGCGTGGATGAGTGGTCGATGTCTTACTTCACTGAGTTCGATGGCAAGCCGTTACAGTCGGTTGCCAAAGGGGCGCTGGAGCTGGGTGAGCTAGAAGATGAGAAAGAGAAAGAGGCATTTGATAAAGCCGTTGATGATTGCAAAGACCTCACCACTCGTATGCAGGAGTCATTGGGTGAGCGTGTTAAAGAGGTGCGCCTGACGCATCGCCTGACTAGCTCCCCTTCTTGCCTCGTGGTGGAAGAGCAGGAGATGGCGATTAACATGCAGAAGATCATGGAGGCGGCCGGGCAGGCGATGCCTTCCAGCAAGCCTATTCTTGAGGTTAACCCGCAACACCCGATTGTGCTGCAATTGAAAAATGAGGCGGATGAGGCGCGTTTTGGTGACATCACTTCGGTGCTTTTTGATCAGGCGATGTTAACGGAAGGGGGGCAGCTGGATGATCCCTCAGCTTTTGTGACAAGGCTTAATACATTACTAGTATCGGCAGTCGCCTAAACAGACAACGCCCCGTTTCAATCTTAATTGGCGGGGCGTTTTTTTATGAGTAATGGCCATGATATCTGATGGGTGCTGAAAAAGGGGTGCGGCTCGATAAGTGGCTGTGGGCGGCACGCTTTTACAAAACCCGCTCGCTAGCAACCGCGGCAATCAACGGTGGGAAGATCCATCTTAACGGGAACAGAGCCAAGCCCAGTAAAGAGGTGCAGACCAACGACCTGTTACGCATTCGTCGCAGCACGCTAGAAATGACCGTTAAGGTGATTTCGCTCAGCGACAAACGTGGCTCGGCAACTATCGCACAAGCATTATATGCAGAGACTGCTGAAAGCAGCGAAGCACGCGAGCATCTACAAGCACAGCGAAAGCTATCAATGCCCGAAAATGGCTTTTCAGAGCGCAAGCCAGATAAGCGAGAGCGACGCAAAATCATTCGCTTTATTGGTAAGTAACGCGTACTAAAAGCACCAAGCAAAAAGAGTGATTGTTAAGCAAGCTTGGCAGCGGAGCTCTTCCTGCCAAGTTGTA
>JALSHQ010000180.1 GCA_026982145.1 Gammaproteobacteria bacterium
CAGTAGTTCCTTGATATGGGATCGCGAGTGTCAGGGTAGGTAGTTTTTCAGATAGTGTTGAGTTTTCTATGTAGATTTCGCCTGTACGTATCTTCTCTAATGGCAATGGGTGCATTTGGCGATAGTCATCGAACATGCTGCGGCTTAATCCGATGGGTGTTAGTTGGTTAACGTCGTAAACTGACACGGTGCCTGATTTAGGGTCATATAGTGTGACGGCAACAAACTCATCAAAGTCTTTGAAAAGCCCTTTTAATAGATCCGTTTTTTGTGTTTGTTGGAGCGATTCGTTATACATTAAGCGCGCAAATACCTGCAGTCGTTCATGATACCCTGAGAGTAGGGAGTCGGCCTCTTTAGCTGAGTGCAAGGCGATGAGTGACGTTAGATCATGAATGTAACTGCGTTTATCAGAATGAAAAAGATTCGCCATTGTGAAGGTGATGGTGCTTACAACAGCCGTCACGACTACCAGTAGCGTCAGTAGGATTTTGTAACGGATGGGAAATCGTATCTTGAATTTCATTACGACTTATCATCAACGTTAATGAGTTGTGAGCGGTATGAGATGTTCCCGGCGCTATCAGCCGCTTCAACCAGAATGACATTGATGCCGTGTGTAAATGTCATTTCATGGCTGAACTCTCCAGTGGAAGGATTTGCTTTAATCTGTTCATTGTTAATGTATATTCTTGCACCAGGCTCACTTTTCCCTTCAATAATAAACTTATTTGAGAAGAGAACTTCATCCGGAAAGTTAACGCTTAGGCCGGGTGCTCGTTGGTCGCGGGCAACGCTAAACTTATACTGTGCCAGAGATTCTCCTTCACTACCGTCTTGGTCAATACCTATGACACGCCAGTAGTAATCACCTTGTGTTAAATTGCCATGGGTAAAATTAGGCTTGTCGAATTTCTCATCGAGCAGGATATTTTTCTGCTGCGGGTCTTTGCTGATGATTAAACGATACTGCTCTGAACCCGTGTCGTGCCATGAGAATTGGATGCTATCTGGAATGTCTCTATAGTAGGATGTCGTATTATTCTCGGGGGTTTTAAGCGTCACCGGTCTGGGTAAGGGCTTGGGTTCTGATGGTGCAGCACCTTCGTTAATCACTAATGCCTGATCAGCATTGAGCTTTTGTTTGATGCCTTGGGATATGATTTCGGCACTGCCCTGCAGAATGGCCACGGTTGATGATAGGTCTGGGTTCACACTGACCTTGAATTTTACGGTTTCATTGATGTTATCTCGTGTGCGGATATGCGCGCTGGCGCCCGCTGTAATTATCTCAACATGGCGTTCTGTATTATTGTCGCTACCGAGTGAGCCGCTGAGTTCACCCTCGACCAGTACTAGGGAAGAGCGTCTATCCTTGAACAGGACATCCTGTTCCATACGCTTGATAATCACCAGAGTATCGGGCCCAAGATGCAATTTATTCTCCTCGTCAAATTTAATGGTGGCGCTTGAGCGGCTAAATGTTTGCACTGCATCCTGATTGTAAAGAGGCATGCCTGTATTGGCTGAGGCCCAGGTAATGCTGTTGGCTTGTTTGCTGCGTACATCCCTATTCATTTCAGTTAGGGTTGCGACAAGGTTTCCACTTGCTGCCAGCTCAGATGTGCTGCTACCCGATTGCACCAGTAAGTCATGATGTAATCGGCCTGCTACCTGCGATGTGCCATCACGGCTAAATATTTCCTGTATACCGGAACCTTCGGGGAAGAAATCGTTTAAGAGTCTCAGTAGAAATAGAAAGGATGCCATCACTAGCGCAAGCACCACAACAAGCTCAAATAAGACCTTTAAGATGGACTTGATGCTGATGCGCACTGCTCCACCGTTTTGGTGGCCAGTTTCGCCATGGTCTATTGCTAATGTTGAGGTGCTCATCTTTATTTATTTCAAACATAACCTTTCACAAAATGACTTTGTGAATCTCTACCCGTCAGTTATTGAGCGTGAAGACGCCTTGTTTTATGTAACCCTAAACTGGTGCCTTACTTAAACCGGTGAAAACGCCATAATATAGCCATTTATCGGCACCTTAGCGGGAATACTAAACATTTCCCACTACGACTAAGGGTATTTGGGCTTGAGGTATGCAGGGTTGGGTTACCGCAGCTTGGTGGGAGAGATTAGTACTTGCCTTGAATTCTGATGAACCAACCTGCGGTAGAGTAATCATTGGCTGAAAATTCATTATCGCTAAAATCTGTAAAGTTATAGCCAATACCGAGGCGTAGGTGGCGCTTGGCTTCCCAGGCGAGTTCAGAGAGCCAGCCAGCACGTTGGTCATTGGTTTCTTTTTGTGTCAGCGTGCGGTATTCAGCTCCTAAGTAAAGCTGTCGAGGCAGCGCGTAGTTGAGGCGGTTGAGGGAGAGATGCGTTTGTGTCTCAAATTCCGCATAACCGGCTGACTGTTCTGTTTTGAGGCGTATCGCTTGCTTGGCAGACCATTCAAGTTTCTTGGTGATCTGGTATGACCACTCGATAGAGAGCACATCCATCTGAGTGGTGGTGGCGATAGCAGTATCAAGGCTAAGCGGGCTCATATCACTCAGGCGAGTGAGGCGGGCGAGGGCATTGAGGCGGTCGTTGCGTGTGGGTCGGTAGGCGAGGCCAATGCTCTGCTCATCAAACCTAGCGTCATTGCTACCTGTTGTCAGATTTTGGGTAACGCTGTAGCGGTATTTTCCTAGCACAATATAGTCCGGGTTCAGATTGTACTCAATGGTGTTACTGGTTAGCAGTTGCTTCTTGCGTGCGTTGCCACGGTCATTACGGATTTCATTGCGGGTGCTTATCTTTAACCCCTTTCTCATGTATGACATACCGATGGCCACTGTGGTGCGGCTGGTAGTGCCGCTGAGGGTATTGATATCTGAATACTCGGAGCTGAGATTAAATTTCCAGCCATGATCAATTTTCCACTGCTGTTCAGCGCCGACCAGTGAGAGTGATTTGTCACCTTGTGTATTATTGTCCCACTGATATTCGCTATAAACTTTTCCACTTTCAGCACCTGCGATGGTGGCCGTGGAGGTCTCGCCGCCGATGATCGTTGAGGTACTTCTTCCCGATTGGTTATCGTTAAGGCGCTCAGCGAGGTAGAGGCTGATTTTATCTGAGCGATAGCCAATGCGTGCCTCGCCTGCCTCGCCCCGGTCGCCGCTGGTGGCGCTACCCTGAAGATGAAGGTGCTCAGTTAGGTCGTATTTAAGGCCAAGGGTGCTCTGGTCATTAGCGGTCCCTTCTAGCGTCGTTTGATGGCTGATACTC
>JALSHQ010000181.1 GCA_026982145.1 Gammaproteobacteria bacterium
AAGCTGACCGACCCTAGCGAGCGGCCGCTGACGCAGGAGCTCTGTTACGGCGTAATGCGTTATAGCGAACGGCTTGAGCGGGTTGCGCGACAGCTGCTGAACAAACCCCTTAAGCGTAAAGATCGTGATGTTGAGTGTCTGATTCTGTTAGGGCTCTATCAGCTGATCTACATGCAAATCCCCCCGCACGCCGCTGTGGCCGAAACGGTTGCGGCGGTGAATGGACTTGGCAAACCGTGGGCACGTGGCGTGGTTAACGCGGTATTGCGAAATTTTCAGCGCAATGAGCAAGCGCTGTTGGCAAAGGCCGATAGCGCCGCGGCGGGGCGATATGCTCACCCTGAGTGGTGGTTGGCGATGATCCAAACGAGCTGGCCCACACAGTGGCAGTCGATTGCCGAAGCGAATAACGACTATCCACCGATGGTGCTGCGCATCAATCCCGCACATGGCTCACGAGACGCGTACCTAGCGCGGCTGCAGGCCGCAGGAATGGCGGCAACAACGCTAGCGGCTGTGCCATCCGCACTGCTGCTAGCGCAGTCGGTTGATGTGGAGCGGCTGCCCGGTTTTAGCGCGGGGCATCTCTCAGTGCAGGACGGTGCCGCACAGCTGGCCGCAGGACTATTAGACCTGCAAGCGGGGCAGCGCGTGCTCGACGCCTGCTCAGCGCCGGGTGGCAAGTGTTGTCATATGCTTGAGCTGGCACCGCAACTGGGTGAAGTCGTGGCGGTGGATATCGATGAGCAGCGCTTGCAGCGTGTGCGGGAAAATTTGGCACGCCTCAGTTTACAAGCAACGGTTGTTTGCGGTGATGCCAGTCACCCGGATCAGTGGTGGGATGGCAAGCTGTTTGACCGCATCTTGCTGGATGCGCCTTGTTCAGCCTCGGGCGTGATTCGCCGCCACCCCGACATTAAACAGCTGCGCCGCGAAGAAGATATCGAAACCTTAGTGGCATTGCAGGGTGAGATACTCGCCGCACTGTGGCCGTTGCTGGCACCCGGTGGTCGGTTGCTCTATGCCACATGTTCTATTTTTCCGCAGGAAAATCATCTTCAGATTGAAAGATTTCTGGAAACCCAGCATGATGCAAAAGCACTGCCGATGCCGGTTTCTTGGGGGCGCGCGATGGCGGTGGGAAGGCAGATCCTGCCCGGCGAAGATGGAATGGATGGTTTTTACTATGCACCACTGCTGAAAAGTATTGGATAGGGAATGTATTTTAACGCCACAGTAAACTCGCAAGGCTGGATGCGCCGCGCGTTACGTCAGATATTGCCGGGCGTGACGGGCGTGTTGCTATCACTGTGTTCAAATATTGCCTCGGCCGAGGCGCGTTTTGAAATCTCGGAAGTTAAGGTCGATCTGGTTGATAAAGTCTATTACCTGAATGCGCGCATTGACTATGAGTTAAGCGATAAAGTGCTAGAGGTGATGCATAAAGGGGTGCCCGTGGTGGTGGTGCTCGATATCGAGTTTCAGCGCAGTCGAAGGTTTCTCTGGGACGAAACGATAGCGCAGTTGGCGCAACGCTATCGTCTTGAGTATCACGCGTTAACGCGGCAGTACCTCGTCACCAATCTTAATAGCGGCTTGCAACATAGCTTCCCGACGCTGGCGGTGGCGTTAACGCTGCTCGGCACGGTGGTCGATCTGCCGGTTTTGGATGAAGCGCTACTGCAGCAGGAAGGGCGCTATGTGGGCTCGATACGCGCTGCGGTGGATGTGAGCGCACTGCCGACACCGCTGCGTCTGCGCGGCTATTTTTCTTCCGCCTGGCATTTAAGCAGTGAGTGGTATTCGTGGACATTGCAAAACTGAGGCGGCTCGGTTCCGGAGCCATTCCGGTAGCGCTGCTATCGATTATTTTGCTGTTGTCGCTTTTTTTGATGAGCGCGGCGACCCAGAATTCAGAACAGTTTGGTCGGCTCTATATGCTGTTGCTGGTGGTCAACCTATTGGGTCTGGTCGCGCTGCTATCTTTGATCACCTCCAACTTGTTACGGCTACGACGCCAATACCGCAACCGTGCCACAGGTTCTCGGCTCACCGTGCGCCTGATGTTGATGTTTGTCTTGTTGGCGCTGGCACCCGTTTCGCTGGTCTACTATTTTTCGCTTGGCTTTATTCAGCGCGGCATCGATAGCTGGTTTGATGTGCGAGTTGAACGAACGCTCGAAGACGCGCTGGAACTGAGTCGCGCCTCTCTGGATGCACGCTCCCGCGAACTGATGAAACGTACTGAGCAGATGAGCAAGCAGTTGCCGCGCACCGATGATGTTGCGCTACCACGGTTGCTAGATGAGTTACGTGTGAACAGTAGTGCTTCTGAGCTGACGCTATTTATGGGGGGCGGCCATGTGGTGGCGTCGAGTAGCGTTAACCCTACTGCGATTGTACCGAACCTTCCGGGTGATGCGGTGATTCGCCAAGTACGCCAGAGCGGCAGTGCTTACGCCAGCCTTGACCCACTGAACAATCAGGGACTTTATGTGCGCGTCGTGACGCTGATCCCGGCGGCGACACCACTAGTTGAATTGCGATTTTTACAGGCACTTTATCCGATTTCTGACCGCGTGAGCGTGCTGGCGAACAGCGTCGAATCAGCCTATACGCAGTATCAACAGTTACTGCTACTGCGTGACCCACTCAAAAATAGCTTTATTTTAATGCTCTCGCTGGTGCTACTGCTCGGAGTGTTGATGGCGGTGTGGCTCGCCTTTTTCTCCGCTCGGCGACTGGTGACGCCAATTCGCGTCTTGGCCATCGGTACCCGCGCGGTGGCTGCGGGTGATTACACCAAACGTTTGCCGATGCACTCGGGTGACGAGCTTGGTTTTCTAGTGGAATCGTTTAATGTCATGACACGCAAGATTGCTCATGCGCAAGAGGATGTGCGCAGCAGTCAGCGGCAGGCAGAACAGGAGCGCGCTTATCTCTGGGCGGTGTTGGCGCGCCTCTCATCGGGCGTGCTCACCCTTGATGTACACCGCACGGTCTATACGGTAAACGTGGCCGCAGCGCATATTCTTGGGGTGGCATCAAAAGAGTGTATCGGTTATGAACTGAGTGAAATTGTTGAGCGTTATGAGTACCTGAAAAATTTTTCTGATACGATCACTCCGCATCTTACAGAGCCAAGCAGTGATATGCAGGGGAAGGGTGACTGGCGTGAGGAAGTGATTTTTTACGGCGCCACCGGGCGGCAAGTGTTGATGTGCGGCGGTGCTACGCTGCCGGGTGAAGGGGGCTACGTGATCGTATTTGATGATGTGACCC
>JALSHQ010000182.1 GCA_026982145.1 Gammaproteobacteria bacterium
GCTCGCTTGAAGTGATTAACTGCGGGGTGCGGTCAGTACCGTGAAACCAAGAAAGCCCAAGATCCCACTCATCCATCACATGGCTCCAGCGTAGTGCGCTATCGGTATGATTCTCCTTGCGGCTTGACTCATAGCGGGTGCGACTTGGTTCGACTGCTAGCGGTGTGCGCAGCCGTCCTTCAGTGCCTGCGAAGGTGCGCTCACGAAAATTGGGCATTATAAATAATGCCCAATCACCCAACGGTGAGAAGTAGGTCATTGAGACCATCGGTTGCCCCAGCTTGTCTTCACCATCAAGGTTTTCAACCGCATCATACTGATTGATGACATCCACAAGATGGAGTGATTCCGTGACGCCCCAGAATATTTTTCGGATGCCGATGTAAAGGTCTGTTTCATTAAATGAATGGCGCCAGTAGAGTTCACGCAAGTCAGCATGGGTGCGCTCACTGTCGCTTTGGTCAAGGCGTATAAAGGGGGTGAAAACGAGGCGCTGCTGCTCGTCATTCCAGTCGTGGTAAAATTCACTTTCAAAGGTTAATGAAAGATTAGTGCTATGTTGCTGAGGACCCAGCGCCTCATCAAAAAAATAACGTGTCTCAACCCCGAGTTGGTTAGACCACTCAGCTGCGGCAAGCTGATTTTTCGGCAGCAGCACTACCAGAATAATAATGAGAATTCTTAGCATGGCTGATGGTCAACGTGATTTCTTAAGCGCACCCTTGGTGAACTCTTTTTCGCTAAAGCCATTTCGAAAACGGAAATCTTGCCACTTCAGGAGTGTACTTTTACCTGTTTGATGGTTGATCATCTTCATCGTGTTTGCGCGCCAGTACTGTTTGAGATATTGATGGTAATCATCATACGTAAGCGTCTTTAATAGTGAGTTCTTGCGGTCATAAAAATCAATTTTCCAGACACGGTACGCCTCTTTATCTAACCAAACACGTTGCCGCTTGTAGCCAGATCTTGGGTCAACGGGGTCGCGTTCAATAATAAAGTGGTCGCGGCCATCAAACACTTCATCTGCAATATAGCGGTAACTGTATTTCTCAACCTCTTGCGAGGCGATATCTTCGTAAGCAAACTCGCTTCCCATAAAAGGGCCAGATTTGTTATGCGAGGCGATCCGTTTTACGCGCTGTAATGCGGGCAGAAAAAGCCACTGGTCATCAGAGCCTACTTTATGGGTAAACGATAAAAAGGCGGTGCCTTTTACATCGCGCGGGGTATCGAAAATGATAATGACCTTGTCGCCATCACCGCTGATTTCCAGTGTTTTGTTGCGCATTTTACGCTGACTTGTTTCGCCATGACGGTTGCGCAGCACCATTTCTAATGATGCGGATGAGTCACCAAAGCCACTGTCACGCTGGTCAGCCGCTATCGCGATTTCAAGTCCTCGCTTTACTGCGGCATCATTGTCCGCGAGCGCTGTATTGAGATTAAAGATTGCTATAAGGAGGAGTATGGCAGCGTTCGTTGTTTTGTTTTTTATCACGTTAATGTTCCTTTTTCTGTTATCTTTTTAGTATCCATTCGCATCAATAGTGCCGGTAACAAAAAAAGATCTGCGATGATTGCCATCACAATCGCAATGCTGGTGAGCAGCGCCATGAGTGAGTTCATACCAAAGGTCGATTGTGCCAGCACCATAAACCCAGCAACAAGTATCAGTGAGGTCACTACAATGGCCACGCCGACGCTGTTGAACGCGTGACGAATGGCGGCCTCTGCATTTAACCCCTGTTCGCGGCGGGCACGCAGGTATTTGCTGAGAAAGTGAACCGTATCATCAACCACAACCCCCAAGCTCATACCCGCTACCATCGACACGGCCATATTGACCTGCCCAACCATAAGCCCCCAGATGCCAAAGGCGAGCCCTGCGGGTAACAAGTTAGGGATAAGACTTAGTATACCGATCTTAAAACTGCGGAGTGCTAGCATGATAATAAAGGAGATCAAAATAATGGCTGCAAAGGTACCACCCAGCATGCTGGCAATATTTCGCTCTGAAATGTAGGCAAACATGACGCTGGGGCCGACACCGATAGCACGGCCATTTCGTGTGTTTTCAGCTAGCCACTGCTCGCCCCGCTGGGTAATGTCACGCATCTGTTTCGAGGTCATGTCGTCTAGCGTCGCAATCACTTGGGTGGAGGATTTATCAATATTAAGCTGGTGGTTAAGATCTAACCCGTAAGGCAGTGATAGCTCATAAAGCAATAGATATTGCGCCGCTAACTCACGGCTCTCTGGGAGTTTGTACCAAGCGGGGTCATCGGCATGCAGGTTTTTATTGAGGCGCTTAAAGGTGTCACTGATCGTACTCACGTGTCTCACCTCTGGTTGTGAGCGTAACCATTGGGTAAAGGCATCCAGCTCTTTTAAAAACTCAGGATCACTGATGCCGTTGCTACTGCCTGACGAGAGCGAGTATTGTAGTTGATAGATACCGGTGAGATGTGCAGTGGTGAAGTCGACATCCTGTCGGTACTCAGTGCTGGAATCAAAATATTTGACAAAATCATCGTTGAGTTCGATGCGCGGAATAAATGAAAGGATGATCAGACTGATGATAATCGACGACCAGAGAATTGGCCTGCGGCGGCGTATTACGACGGATGCGAGTCGATCCATCCATTGAGTCATGCGGTCATGTCGTTGTGTGGCTTTGAGTGGCATGATCGCGAGAAAGGCAGGCAAAAAGGTGACTGAAAAGAGGAAAGCCGCCATCACGCCAATCGCCGTGATATTGCCGAGATCATGAAACGGCGGCGAGTCACTAAAATTTAATGAGAGGAAACCAATGGCGGTAGTGATGCTGGTTAAAAAAATGGGTGATAGGTTAATGCGCAGGCTTTCGGCAATGGCAGCTCTTTTTTCACTGCCGTTGCGCATCAGTGCGAGCAGTGTGACTAGGAGGTGAATAGAATCTGCCACAACCAGTGTCATGATGATCGTCGGTGCAGAGGCTGATGGCGGTGTGAGTTTGATGCCGAGCAGACCCGCGATGCCCATTGCTGTCATGACTGAAAGGATGATGATTATCACGATGCCAACGGTCGCACTCACTGAGCGCACTAATAGAAAGGTAATGAGGATAATGATCAAGTACATGATCGGTACCAGTGTGCTCATGTCACTTATACTCGCTTCCATAAATGCATTGTCCATCATCATCACACCTGTGAGATGAACATCAACGGGGTAGTGCGCTTCTATCTCAGTCGCAAGCAAGCGTGCTGCATTCGCTGCGACAGG
>JALSHQ010000183.1 GCA_026982145.1 Gammaproteobacteria bacterium
GCATCAGCTGCGCCTACACGCAGCTCACCGGGCGGGTTTAAACGCCCCTATTTTTGGCGATGAACTTTATGGTGAGCCAAAAACACGCCTGCTGCTGCACGCAGAGCGACTTGCGTTTAGCCACCCGTTAACGGATGAGCGCATAGTGCTTACTGCCCCCGCTCCATTTTGATGTGCTTTATCGCTTGTTTTCGATCTTTGCCCAGCTGTCCCGCAGTGTGACGGTACGGTTAAATACTGGCTTGTTACCTGCCTGATGTGTCGGGTCGAGTGAAAAATACCCTTCACGCTCAAACTGAAACTGCTCGCCCGGTTTGGCATCCGCCAATGTTGCTTCGAGGTAACAGTGGCTGAGTGTCGATAACGATGCTGGATTGAGGTTGTCGATGTAGCTGTTGCCATCTTTGCTATTGTCCGGCGTGGGGTGGTTGAAAAGGCGGTCATAAAGACGCACTTCAGCTTCAATCGCACTGTTGGCATCGACCCAGTGAATCACCC
This sequence comes from Gammaproteobacteria bacterium, assembly GCA_026982145.1. Lineage (GTDB taxonomy): Bacteria > Pseudomonadota > Gammaproteobacteria > SZUA-140 > SZUA-140 > SZUA-76. The sequence goes on from JALSHQ010000183.1 coordinate 499, forward strand.
CTTTGACCTTGCGCCCTTCGGGTTTTTTGCCGCGGGTGTTGGCATCATAGCTGCAACGCAGTTCGATGACGTTGCCATCGCTGTCTTTGATCGCTTCATTACAACGGATCACATAACTGTTTCTCAGCCGCACTTCGCCACCGGGAATGAGACGCTTGTATTTTTTGGGTGGCACTTCTTCAAAGTCTGCCTGGTCGATGTAAAGCTCACGCCCAAACGGAATCTTGCGGGTGCCGAAATTTTCATCTTGCGGATGGTTAGCCGCTTCAAAAATTTCGTTTTCCTCTGCGGGGTAGTTGGTGATCACCACTTTAAGCGGGTTCAAAACGGCCATGCGGCGCGGCGCATTTTTATTGAGGTCATCGCGGATGCACCCTTCCAGCACCCCCATTTCGATTACGTTGTCTGACTTGGTCACCCCGATGCGCAGGCAGAATTCGCGCAGCGCCGCTGGCGTGTAGCCGCGGCGACGTAGCCCCGCAATGGTCGGCATGCGGGGGTCATCCCACCCTGCAACATGGCCGCCTTCCACCAGCTCGGTCAGTTTACGTTTGCTGGTGATGGTGTGTTCGAGGTTGAGGCGCGAGAACTCGATCTGTTGTGGGTGGTGCTCCGTTTCTAAAGTGTCGAGAAACCAGTCATAAAGTGGGCGGTGATCTTCAAACTCCAGCGTGCAGATTGAGTGGGTAACCCCCTCCAGCGCATCGGAAAGGCAGTGGGTGAAATCATACATCGGGTAGAGGCACCACTCAGCACCGGTCTGGTGGTGAACCACGCCGTGGCGAATGCGGTAGATCGTCGGGTCGCGCATGTTGATGTTGGGCGAGGCCATGTCGATTTTTGCGCGCAGCACTTTTGTGCCATCTTCAAACTCACCCGCTTTCATGCGGGCAAACAGATCAAGGTTCTCTTTTACGCTGCGACTGCGAAAGGGGCTGTTTTTGCCCGCTTCCGTTAACGTGCCGCGATACTCGCGCATCGCTTCAGCGTTGAGGTCACAGACGTAAGCCTTCTCTTTTTTGATCAGTTGCACCGCAAACGCGTACAGCGCTTCAAAATAGTCGGAAGAAAAATAGACCTTGTCGCCCCAGTCGCAACCAAGCCACGCCACATCTTCTTTGATCGCCTCAACAAATTCGATGTTCTCTTTATGTGGATTAGTGTCATCAAAACGGAGATTGCAGCGGCCGTGATAATCTTCGGCAATGCCAAAGTTCAGCAGGATCGACTTGGCGTGGCCAATGTGCAGATAGCCGTTGGGCTCGGGTGGAAAGCGGGTGATGACACGGCCGTCGTTTTTACCGGCTTTCAGATCTTCATCGATGATGTTGCGAATAAAATTGGATGGTTTTGGTGCTGTGTCGCTCATGCCGTGGGGCGTCCTTCTGTGTCGATGCGGTGTGCGGATTATAGCTGAGATGGTGATGGCTCTTTAAGTATTAAAGTGCAAACTCTCAGCCGCATAAAGCGTATTTTGCAGCAGCGTTGCACGCGTCATCGGCCCCACGCCGCCGGGCACAGGGGTGATCCAGCCAGCACGTTTTGCCGCAGCCTCATAATCGACATCACCAATGAGTTTGCCTGCTTCGTTACGGTTAATGCCGACATCAATTACAATCGCACCGGGTTTAATCCATTCACCTTTGACGATGCCGGGTTTGCCGACGGCCACCACCACGATGTCAGCGCGGGAGACATGTTCATGGGTGGTTTTGGTGAAGCGGTGGCAAGTGGTGACGGTGCAGCCAGCGAGTAGCAGCTCCAGCCCCATCGGGCGACCGACGATGTTGGAGGCACCCACCACCACCGCCTCCATGCCCTGAATGTTTGCGCCGGTATGTTCCAGCAGGGTCATGATGCCGTAAGGAGTGCAGGGGCGCAGCAGTGGGGTGCGCTGCGTCAGGCGGCCAATATTATAGGGATGAAAACCATCGACATCTTTATCGGGATGGATGGTCTCGATCACCGTCTTTGGGTCGATCTGTTGCGGCAGTGGTAGCTGCACTAAAATGCCATCGATTTGATCATCACCATTGAGCCCTTCAATCAGCGCGAGTAGCGTCTCTTGAGTGGTCTCTTGTGGCAGGTCGTATGACTTTGAGGCAAAACCGACCTCGGCGCAGTCGCGGCGTTTGCTGTTGACGTAAAGCTCAGAAGCGGGGTCTTGGCCGACCAGAATGACCGCCAGCCCGGGGGCACGGATCCCTTCGGCAAGGCGCTTATCAACGCGCTGTTTAACATTTTGCCGGATCTGGCTGGCGATCGCCTTGCCATCAATGATTTTTGCACTCATGCCTGTTACTGAAACCTGATTGAAGCGAAGTCGCTATCCTACCTAAAATCCCCTAATTATTCGAGGTGTTAAGGCGGGTTTTTCGAGATTTGTCGCCGCTTTCAGGTCTGTTTTTGACACGCGCTAATAAAAGCCTGTGCGGCGTTAGAGAGCGTGCGCTTTGGGTGGTGGACGATGCCGAGGATGCGCTGCGCAGTAAAGTGGCCGGGGTAGGCACGTAAGCTTTTGTCGATGAGCGTGGTGGGCAGTACGCTCCACCCCTGCCCGATGGTGACCAGCATTTTGATCGTCTCGAGGTAGTTGGTCTCAAGCCTCACACTGAGTGGATGCTCGCTTTTATTGAAATGATGGTCGATTAACTTACGGGTAAAGGTGCCGGGTGACGGTAAGATTGCAGCGTGGCTGGCGAGCGCGGCGTAGGTGATTTTCTTAAGTGAGCAGAGCGGGTGGTCATGGGCAGTGACGAGCACCAGC
>JALSHQ010000184.1 GCA_026982145.1 Gammaproteobacteria bacterium
ATGTGCTTGACCCTGCACTGCTAAGACCCGGGCGCTTTGACCGCCAGGTTGTGGTGCCATTGCCGGATGTGCGAGGCCGAGCACAGATCTTACGTGTTCATATGCGCAAAGTGCCAGCAGGTGATGATGTTGAGCCTAATATCATTGCACGTGGCACCCCCGGTTTCTCGGGTGCAGACCTTGCCAACTTGGTGAATGAAGCGGCGCTTTTTGCAGCACGTGCCAGCAAGCGTGTGGTCGATATGAGTGACTTTGAGAAAGCCAAAGACAAGATCATGATGGGCGCTGAGCGTCGTTCGATGGTGATGAACGAAGATGAAAAGAAACTTACCGCTTATCATGAAGCCGGGCATGCGATTGTTGGGCGGCTTGTGCCAGCACATGACCCAGTGCATAAGGTCAGTATTATTCCACGAGGGCGTGCGTTGGGGGTGACGATGTTTCTGCCAGAGGAAGACCGTCTCAGTTACAGTAAACAACGGCTTGAAAGTAATATCTCCAGCATGTTTGGTGGCCGTATTGCTGAAGAGTTGATCTTTGGTAAAGAAGCGGTGACAACGGGTGCCTCTAATGACATTCAGCGCGCTACAGAGATTGCGCGTAACATGGTCACTAAGTGGGGTTTCTCTGAAAAATTAGGGCCTCTGGTGTACAGCGAAGAAGAGGGTGAGGTGTTTCTTGGCCATTCGATGGGGCAAAACAAAGGTGGAATCTCCGATGAGACCACCCATATCATCGATAAAGAGATCCGCGCATTTGCTGATCGTAATTACGAGCGGGCAACAAAAATACTGAAAGCACATATGAAAGAGCTTCACATGATGGCTGAAGCGTTGCTCAAATATGAAACGATCGACAGCAGTCAGATTGATGAAATTATGGAGGGTCGTGACCCTGGTCCGCCTAAAGGTTGGGGCAATGATTCTGATGCAGGTTCATCAAGTGGTGATCCTGATGTGGAAGCGTCCAGTGAGGCTGATGGTGGTGATGCAGCCAAAGATAAAAAAAAGGGATCAGATGATAGCAAGCTGGATGGCGCTGCAGAGCAGCATTAATTAGCTTGCGACCATTCAATCACCCGCGCTTTCACTGAGGTCTAGCTTGATGAGGGCGCGGGTCGCTGTTTATGTCTCTACTTAAAGATCTTACATACCCCGCGGTCATGGGTATTTTAAATGTCACCCCCGATTCATTTTCTGACGGGGGTGATTTTTTTTCGCCTGATAAAGCCCGACTACGAGCACAACAGATGGTGCAGGAGGGCGCTGCAATCATCGATATCGGGGGTGAATCAACACGCCCAGGGGCCGCATCGGTCTCAATTGATGAAGAGCTCTCGCGGGTCATTCCGGCGATTGAGGCAATACGTGCTGAAATGGCGGTGCCGATCTCAATCGATACCAGTAAGCCAGCGGTGATGCTGGCTGCCGTCGCATCTGGTGCCTCAATGATCAATGATGTTAGCGCGCTGCAAGCAGAAGGCGCGCTCACCGCTGCAGTTAAATTACAAGTACCGGTCTGCTTGATGCATATGCAGGGCGCGCCAAGCACGATGCAACAGCAGCCAGAGTATGAGGATGTTGTTGCTCAAGTTAAGGCCTTCCTGCAGCAACAAATTGATCGCTGCACCACCGCCGGACTGCCGCGTGAACTGATCACCATTGACCCCGGTTTTGGCTTTGGAAAAACGTTAGCTCATAATCAAATGTTGCTTAGCGGGCTTGATGAGTTGCTTGCATTTGAACTGCCTTTACTGGTGGGCGTGTCGCGTAAATCAATGATTGCGCATATGCTGAATCTAAAGGTTGATGAGCGCCTTTATGGTAGTATATCCCTAGCATCTATAGCAGTTTGGCAAGGTGCCTCAATCATTAGGGCGCACGATGTGGCGGCTACATTGCAAGCGATAAGCGTGAGCCACAAGTGTAAAGCAGCAGGGAAGTAAAGCATGTCTGAGAAAAGAAAAAAACGCTATTTTGGGACGGATGGGATTCGCGGGAAAGTGGGTGAAGCGCCCATCACCCCTGAATTTATTCTCAAACTGGGGTGGGCTTTCGGCCGCGTGATGAAGCGTGAAGGGAAGGACGGTATTCTGATCGGGAAAGATACTCGGATTTCAGGCTACATGTTTGAGTCTGCACTACAGGCCGGGCTCTCAGCTGCCGGGGTGAATATTCGTCTGCTAGGGCCGATGCCAACACCGGGCATCGCATATCTCACGCGCACACTGCATGCACAGGCAGGGATTGTCATCAGCGCTTCACATAACCCTTTTTATGATAATGGCATTAAGTTTTTTTCATCGGAAGGGACAAAGCTTCCCGACGAGTTAGAGTTCGCGATCGAGGACGAGTTGCAGAAACCGATGCATACCGTTGACTCTAAACACTTAGGGAAAGCGAAGCGTGTGGTCGATGCTGCGGGTCGTTACATCGAGTTTTGCAAAAGTACGATCCCCTCCAGAATTGACCTTAATGGAATGAGGGTCGTTGTCGATTGCGCACATGGCGCAACTTATCATATCGCCCCCAACGTATTCAAAGAGTTAGGGGCGAAAGTGATAGCAATAGGTAATGAGCCTGACGGGCTTAACATCAACCTAGATTGTGGTTCAACAAAACCAAAGGCGCTGCAGGCCGCAGTGATTGAGCATCAAGCTGATATCGGTATCGCACTTGATGGCGATGGCGATCGCCTCATTATGGTTGACCATAAGGGTGAAGAGGTCGATGGCGATGAAATTCTATTCATCATTGCTGAATCGCGCTTCAAAACTGGCACACTAAACGGTTCCGTAGTGGGCACGTTGATGAGTAACCTTGGGCTTGAACATGCGCTGCAGGAGCGTGGCATCGGGTTTGAGCGCGCACTCGTGGGTGACCGGTATGTGATGGAGGTGTTGAAGCGAGAGGGGTGGATGATTGGCGGGGAGTCATCGGGGCATATTCTATGCCTTGATCGCACCTCAACGGGTGATGGGATTATTTCTGCGTTACAGGTGGTCTCGGCGATGTTTGAAAGAGACTGCACACTTCACGAGCTGAAATCTGGCATGAAGAAATACCCTCAACACCTAGTTAACGTTCCAGCAGATAAGTCTTTTGACTTGGCAGCTTGCGGTGTGATTAATGACGCAATTCTTGGTGTTGAAGCTGAGCTGGCAGAGAGTGGGCGGGTGTTGCTGCGTCCCTCAGGCACAGAACCCGTGGTCAGAGTGATGGTCGAAGGGCGTACACATGAGCAAG
>JALSHQ010000185.1 GCA_026982145.1 Gammaproteobacteria bacterium
GCTCGATGAAACACCACAGTACATTCTTTGCCGTCTTCGCCATGCAGGCTGGAGTGGTGAACCCGCCATTGACGCTGATGTGCTGGCACTCATTCATGAGCATAGCGAAGGTAATCCTCGCAATATAAACAGGCTATGTGACCGGATACTGCTTCAAGGCTTTCTTGAAGAGAGCCGTGGCATTGACCGGCAACTGGTCTTTAGAGCGATTGACGAACTCAGGGGTGAGTTGATGGAGCCGCCCCGGCCGGGCGTGCCCCAGGCGAACATATCACCGAAAGCGCAGCCGTCAGATGACGCCTTACATGCCCCAGCCGAACTTGACCAGTTGTTTAAAAAACCAGAACAGAAGTCAGCGGTGGTTGAGGTTAAGGTCGAGCCTGAGCCTGAGCCTGATGTAGCTGTAAAGGCTGTTGGTTTTCAGTTAAGTAGCCATAGGCCGCGTACCTTGGCAGGTTTAGGGTATGCAGGGGTGGTGTTTGTCGCGGTGCTGATCTTTCTGCTTGCAGGTGACTATTTGAGCCCCAGCACAGGCTACGAGCAGCGGCCTGAAATAGTCTTGCCTGAATCGCGGCCGCCTGAAGCTAACCCTTCAAACGATATTTTAAAATCGATAGACCGTTCAGCAGAGCTTTCAACACTGTCATCGCGGCCATCTTTTGAAGACATGATCTTGCCATACCTGCAACCAGAGAGCGCCGAAAGTAGGGTTGTTGAAGATAAAGTAGTCGCGACTTCTTTTGGGAATGATTCAGTGGCTGGTGATGTCAGTGAGCAAGCGGATGATGCCGTTGCCGCGGCTACCGTGACAGCCACACCGCAAGCAGCACCTGCTTTAACGTCGAGCGCCGCTATTTCGGTGCCATTGCCTGAAAAAGAGGTGGTCGTTTCAGTTGCTTCGATTGCATCGCCTGAGAAATCAGCAGCTACAGAGCCGATGATCAAAAAGCCCGCTTTAATCGTGGCTGCACCGGAGAGGGTTGCAGCAAAACATGCGTCAGTGCTGCGAGTGGAAAAGCCGGAAAAGATAGTGCCTAGCGTTCAAACTGTGCCGCTTAAAAAAAATGACGTGAAAGAGTTTGAAATAGTCGAAAGTAGCAAGGCTGAGATGGCTGAAGAATCGAAAAAGAACGGTGACAAAGAGGCCTTTTCTCAGCTGATTTCGCGTTTCTCTTCGGCGTATGAGATGGGTGATGTGAATAAATTATTAACACTTTTCTCTCAGAATGCCTCCACACCAGAAAGTAAAAATCGTGATGCAATCATTGATGAGTATGAAAAACTGTTCAGCTTTACCGAGGCGCGGCAGGTGGTGTTTAGTGATGTGAAATGGGCGCAAGAGGGTGACTTCTATGTTGGTCAAGGGCGGTTTGAAGCGACAGTGAAAGAGAAGGGGCACCGTAAGCAGCGCAGTTATTACGGGGCCGTTGAGTTCCATTTAGAACGCCGTGATGAAGCGCCTGTGATCACTTATGTCGCCCATGCTTATGATGAATAAAGTAGAAAGCTGATGAGAGTGAAACCAACCCCTGTTTTTTTTCTGTTTACGATATTGCTGGTGCAGTTTTCCCTGCCGGGGGCTGCGTATAGTGTTGCGATCGGCATGCCGGAGTCGACGCTTAAAGTGGGTTATGGCGTTGGCATGGGGAGGCTGTCTATTGAAGATCCCGATGGTGCCAGTGCTTCTGAAAATGGTGTTCAACCATTTCGGGTGATTGTGGCTGATTGGCTGCGAGGGGATATCCGCTATTGGGGTGAGCTGTTTTTTCAGTCGGCAACGTTAAGCGCTTCGCAAATGAATATAGGGCAAACTGTGGGGCAGTATGGTGTTCAACTCTCCGCGCAAAAAAATCTTAAGGTGGGCGGGCACTGGTATCCTTGGTTAGGGGTGGGTGTCGATCTTTCACGTGTCAGCTACAGCAGGCGGCACACGATTGATAGCGATGGTTTTTTGCAAAATCGTTTTTCTGATCGCAACGAAATCGATCTTGGCATTATTGTAAACTTGATCAGCGAGACCGAATTAAACCGAGACTGGGATGTAGGTGCGAAGCTTGAGCAGAGGTTCTCTCTCTCTGGTGGAATTAAACAGTTATCACTCTCTCTTTTTTTGTTGAGCCACTTTTAATGGCCAGCCGTTATTTTGAGGAAATTCATGGTGATTAAGAAAAGAGGCTACACCTTATTGCTAACAGTGCTGCTTGCTGCTTGCGGTGGCGGCGATGAGCTTCCCCCTGAAAGAGCAGATACCCCATCAGCAGTGAGTGCCTCAGACCTGCTTCAACCAACCGTCGCCAACGGGGTCTCGGGCAGGGCTGTTGATGGCACTGTCGTGAACGGAGCTATCACAATCTACTCATTTTTGAATGGCATAAAAGGGGCAAGGCTGGGCAACGCAACGACCGATCATAACGGGACATTTTCGATCACGTTTACCGCAGCCACTCAGCCGCTATTAATCGAACTTAGTGGTGGCTATTATGTTGAGGATGCCAGTGGTGTCGTGGTGACCCTGAAAGAAGGACAGGTGCTGAAATCGCTTATTTTATATAATGAGGGGGATGCGTTGTCGAGCATGGTGACGCCATTAACGCACATGGCAGCAGCGCTGGCCGAATATAAAATTAATAATGGTGTAGCGGTGAATGATGCGATAACACAGGCACACGTCGCCCTTGCAGAGGCTTTTGGTTTTGATGTTACAACGACTACGGCTCGCAATATTAATGATGCATCAATGGCGACGACGGTCGCCTCCAGTAGTTACCGTTACGGCTTTTTACTAGCGGGGCTCTCCAGTTGGACGCAATGGGTCAGCGAGCAAAATCGCACTGATGTCCACACCACCTATACGGCGGTTGGGCTTAGCCAGGTCATCTATAATGACCTTGTCTCAGATGGTGTTTTAGATGGCAGGGGTTACAATAAAGCGCACACCGCCTTGATGGATCTTGCCTTAGGTGTCGTGCCCATTACGACAGACCTTTACCGTTATGGTTTGCCACAACATATGCTGGTGATGGCCGCGAGTGATCGTAATCGCACATCACTGACGGTGAATGATCTACGCAGTAGCGCATTGGCCATGACCACGAGTAATGCGGCCATTATTGGCAGCTCCGATAGTCGTGCCAATACGACCTCTTTAATTACCAGCGAGGCCAGTGAGACTGTTTGTGGGGCAACTACTTTTGAGATCGACTTTGGCGGGGTGGTTATTGTGGAACATGCCCGCTTCTCCATT
>JALSHQ010000186.1 GCA_026982145.1 Gammaproteobacteria bacterium
AGAAAAAGCGCCTCTTTTTCATCGTTAGATTGGTCCATTGAGCACTCACCTTGACCAAGTTCACGCGGCTCAATATGTTTCCGCAACCCAGATGAAGCTCTCCATTTCAGACACCATTGATGCTGTTTCGGCCTCTGCATGGAACCGCCTTGCAGGAGACAACCCATTTTTGAATCACGCCTTTCTGAGCGCGCTTGAACACCATCAAGCGGTGGGTGCCAAGAGTGGCTGGGCACCGCGTTACCTGCTCGGTCATCAAGCGCAGCGTTTGGTTGCGGCAGTCCCGATGTACCTCAAGTACCATTCGCGGGGCGAGTTTGTTTTTGACTGGGCTTGGGCTCGCGCCTATGAGCGCCACGGCTTGGCCTACTACCCCAAACTGGTGATCGCAACCCCCTACACACCGGTGACTGGCCCGCGGCTGCTGCTGGAAAATCGGGATGATCCGCAAGCGGCGGCTGAGTTGATCCGCTATATTCTTGACTACGCTGCCAGCGAGCAGCTCTCATCACTCCACTGCCTCTTTCTTGATGAGCGTGATGATCAGCGGCTAGCGGCACAATCGTTAATGGCGCGTTCAGATACGCAATACCACTGGATCAACCACCATTACGAAGCGTTTAATGATTTCCTCGCACAGCTCGCCTCACGTCACCGTAAAAAAATCAAACGGGAGCGCCGCCGAGTCACTGATGCTGGCATCACGGTAACAGTACTGCCCGGCCGTGAAATCAGCGATCAGCAGTGGGATGATTTCTTCCTTTTTCATAGTGCAACCTACCTCAAGCACGGCCATCAATCCCCCTTCAGCGCTGAGTTTTTTAAAGAGATCGGCCGTACGATGGGTGAACAGGTCTTCATGGTGGTTGCTCACAAAGGCGACCAAGCCGTGGCGGCAGCACTCAATTTCATGAGCGGTGACACCCTTTATGGCCGTTACTGGGGCTGCCTTGAGAGTTACCATAGCCTCCATTTCGAGGTCTGCTACTACCGTGCCATCGACTACTGCATCACCCACCAACTGCAACGATTCGAGGCAGGCGCGCAAGGAGAGCACAAACTGATTCGCGGTTTCTATCCCACCACAACCCGCTCTCGCCACTGGATTGCACACCCCCATTTCAGAGCGGCCATTCAAAAGGCAGTCAGTTACGAACAGCAGGATTTAGGGCGACACCAAGCGATGCTCAGCCGCTATCTGCCCTATAAGAAAGAGTCCTCATGAGTGCACTGCAAGCACCTATTTATCTCGACCCGCATCAACCCGTCTGCCATTTCCCCGATGTCGCGCGCGCGCTGGAGGCGCCCAATGGCCTCCTCGCTGTCGGGGGTAATCTCTCGGCCAACACGCTGCTTAGCGCTTATCGACAAGGGATCTTCCCGTGGTATAGCGATGGGCAACCTATCTTATGGTGGTCACCCGACCCGCGAGCGGTGCTCTACCCGGAGCAGCTGAAGCTCTCCCGCAGCTTACGCAAGAAACTGCGCCAACAGCCGTTCACAATCACACTGGATCGCGCTTTCGAGCAGGTGATTCAGGCGTGTGCCACTGCTCGGCGGGATGATGCCGGCACTTGGATCACAGCGGAGATGCGAGCGGCTTACATCGAAATGCATCGCCTCGGTCACGCCCACTCTGTTGAAGCGTGGTGTGACAACAAGCTGGTCGGCGGCCTCTACGGCATCGCGATGGGGCGGGTCTTTTTTGGTGAGTCGATGTTCAGCCGACAGCCAAATGCATCGAAGATCGCCTTTGCTCATCTGGTCGCACAGTTGAGGTCGTGGCAATTTTCGCTAATTGATTGTCAGGTCGGCTCCAGTCACATGAGCTCTCTGGGTGCTGAAGAGATTTCGCGCTCACGTTTTATCGATCACCTCAATAACGCTTGCCCACTTACAAGCCTAGCACTGCCCCAGTGGCAACTCTCTCCGACACTTAATCTCATCCCGCATTCAGATTAAACTATAGCGCTTATTGGCAATTCAAATAGCCATTCTTCGCCTGACTCCTGTATATTTGTGGATAGAGAGCCCCCTCTTTTCGACCACCATAACGATTTACAAGCCATGCACCGCGAACCCCTGTTGCAATTATTAGCACGCTACAAAACACCGCATATGGAAGAGGCTGCGATGGTTGAGCGCACACGTTATTTTGTGCGCCTGCATGAGGACTGCTTCAATCGCCACCTGATGCCCGGGCATGTCTCAGGCTCTGCTTGGGTGGTTAACCCTGCGAGAAGTCATGCGTTGATGCTGCTGCATCGCAAATTGAATCTTTGGCTTCAACCCGGCGGCCATGCTGATGATGATGCCGATATTACGCGCGTTGTGCTTAAAGAGGCCACTGAGGAGTCTGGTATCGCCCCTGAGCATATCCGGCTAATGAGCCCTGCGATCTTTGATGTCGATGTACATACTGTCTACGCCAGCCAACATGGCCCACGCCATGAGCATTTTGATATCCGCTTTCTGATCGAAATCGATGACAACATACCGGTGCCCGGCAATGATGAGTCTCATCAAATCCGCTGGATTCCACTCGAACAGATCGCACGCTTCAATAACGCCCGCTCTATCTTCCGTTTGGTTGAAAAGACCCGCCGCCTAACGGCACGATAAAACCTCTATTGCCACTCTACCTCACGACGTTATCCAACACCAGCAAGCACTCTCAACTCCCTGTTCACCTGACGGCTAACACAAAGGGAGCCGAAGCTCCCCTTGTCTGTGACAGCTTACTTACACATACCACTTCATCGATTTTGAGCTTCTACACAGCTATTTTTGAAGGTCTCTACTAGCGCAAATAGCTGCTCAATGTCTTCAGCTCCAGCGAGCTCTTGATCCTTTCTAAATACCAGCATCACGCCGTTTTTAACTTCCAGATAAAACCCTTTTTGGCGGACTAAGAATGCCTTCAGTTCACTTGAAACATAGGGTAGCGGATCACTCCCTTCTTGAGCATATAGCCGATACGCTTCAGAAAACTCACTCTCTTCTGGCAACGCTAGCTCATTTAAATCGGCCACCAAGTAACGGCGCAGATAGTGACCGGGAGCAATAACAAAATCGGGAAGTGTTTCAGCCGCGCACTGCCAAGTAATAATGGTGTGCCAGTGTTTGGAATAGTAATCCGGTGCGGCGGTGTGGCTATAATCAAATAGCCTAACCTCGGAACCGAGAAATTCCCCTGTCATTACATTGCTTTCCTGTCTGTCCGCACCTCGACGCAGATAG
>JALSHQ010000187.1 GCA_026982145.1 Gammaproteobacteria bacterium
TTAGGAATCACACCCCCGCAACCACAATCGTAAAAGTGAACACAACATCATACCGAAGGAACCTATGGTTAACTTAAGGAACCTCTGATTTATTCATGAACTCGTCTCTTGCGTCTAAAACACCCAGCTTCTGTGTTGCTCATCTTCGCAATAGCCCACTATTACGTGCGATTCTCGCCTTGTACCCAGAGGGCATTACAAATCTGAATGTTTTAGATCACAATCCACTTCGCTCAGAATAAATCAGAGGTTCCTTAGTGAACTCGAATCTTTTGTCCAAAACGTCCAAAGGAAAATAGGCCGATTTTCGCGCATAAATTAATGACCAGCCCCCAAATTTAACTGCACATCCCCCACACCACACCCAAGTAATGGAATATACTTAACCCTTTTCAGGCGGCAGCATATATGCGTTGCTACATGGTCTCATCGGAGTGCTTGTTTTGTACCAAACAATCAATTTGTGTAAAACGTACGCTGATACCGGCCAAACCGTATTAAACCAGGTTAACCTTCAAATTCCCCAAGGGAGCCTCTTTGGATTGCTCGGCCCCAATGGCGCAGGTAAAACCACCCTACTCTCTATCTTGGTTGGCTTAACACCAAAAACCAGTGGTGAAGTGTTGGTCGATGGCATCGAGCTGGAGAAGTGCCTCAAGGAAGTACGCGACACCACCGGTGTCGTGCCGCAAGATCTCGCTTTTTACCCGATGTTATCTGCACAAGACAATTTAAATTTTTTTGCTGATACGCTTGGCCTAAAAGGGGCTAAACGTAAACAGAACTTGGAGTTTGCAATCACAGCAACCTCGTTAAACAATCACCTCCAGAAAAAAGCACAAAATTTCTCCGGTGGCTTGAAGCGCCGCTTGAATTTAGCCATCGGTCTGCTCAACCAACCTAGCGTGCTGTTCCTTGATGAACCCACCGTTGGCATCGACCCTCAGACGCGCCAGTTTATTTTGAAGAGTATCAAAGCACTGAACCATCAAGGGGTGACTGTGATCTACACATCGCACTATATGGATGAAGTGCAAAAGCTTTGCAACCATGTGGCCATCATCGATAGAGGAGTGATCCTGATACAGGACGAAATTGACCGGCTGCTACACCACCAAGGGAAAAATGAGTTACGCATTGCCTTCTGTAAACCCGAGGCGGAAAAAATTGCACAACAGCTTTTATCCCAACACTCAACTCAAATTGAGAATGCATATCGCTTGACCATCGAAACAGGCGAGCCGCTGGCACTACTGCAAATTATCTCAGATAAGTTGCCTGACCCCACATCCGCCATCGAGCAAATATCATACGGCCACCATAGTCTTGAGGCACTGTTCTTGTCGCTAACCGGCAGTAAGACGAGGGATGATGATGCCCAGTAGCCAATTAACACTTAAATTCTCAGCCCTGGTAAAAAAAGAATTTCTCGTCCTCACGAAAGATTGGCACGGCCTGATGGTGCTATTTCTCATGCCCGCTGCATTTATCTTAATCATGTCGATGGCGATGGAAAATGCGTTCGGGGAACAGAAGAGCATCTCAATTTCATATGCGGTGTTAAACCAGAGCCAAGCGCCACTGCCCCCCGAACTGCTTAACAAAATAAAAACTATTCCGGGCTTCACTATGGTGGAACTTCCTACCCACAGCATTGATGATGCAAAAGCCAGCATCATTGAGAAGAAACTCCAACTGGTGGTGGTTATACCTGCCGATTTTCGCCAGCGTTTAACAGCCACAGCACTAGATAAAGAGTCCGCGTTACCCGATGCGATCAATCTACTCCTAGCACCGGGTGTTAAGCCTTATGTTCAGCAACTATTTAATGCTTCATTAAGTGCAATACTGATTCGCCAAAAGATAGACTGGATGCTTAACAGCAACCCAAATCCAGCAGCCCCACCCGCGGTGACACAATCTACACTGGACCAACTCAGCCAACTGAACCTTGGCGAGCAATACATCTACTCTGGAACCGCGGAGAAATTAATCACTCCCAATGCGGTACAACAGAATGTTCCAGCTTGGCTAGTGTTTGCAATGTTTTTTGTGGCGATACCGCTATCCACTGTTTTTCTGATAGAGAAACAGCAGGGCACACTGCTGCGCCTGCGGGTCATGAATGTCAGTGCGCCAACCATATTGGCAGGGAAGTTCCTCCCTTATTACTGTGTAAATCAGGTTCAAATGGTGGTGATGATAGCGATTGGGATCACCATCGTTCCACTTTTAGGTGGGCAACAGCTCAGCCTGCCACACTCTATTGTGGGTTTGATCATTATCTCTTCGGCTTGTAGCCTCGCGGCTATCGGCTTCGCTTTAATGATTGCAACCCTTGTTAAAACAACCATGCAGGCAACCACCATTGGCGGCGTAGTTAACATTATCTTTGGCGCGCTGGGGGGAATCATGGTGCCAAAGTTCATCATGCCGGAAACGATGCAGGCCTTAACCTATCTATCCCCCATGTCATGGGGGCTTGAAGGTTTTTTAGACCTATTTTTGCGCCAATCTGGCTGGCAGGAAGTTTTACCTGAGGCGCTTTATTTGTCAGCCTTCGGTCTGCTCTGCATCACCATTGCCGCTTACCGGTTCAATAAAACATTTTAATTTCAGAGGGGAGGAAGTTACACAATGACGGGGACGGGGGCAGAAGATGATGACCTTAAACTGCAATTAAAAAAGATTATCGCTATCGAGTCTGATAAAGGGATAGACCCCCTAAGCATTGGTGACGATGAGCCACTATTTGGCGAAGAGTCTACAATACAACTGGATTCTCTCGATTTATTACAGCTGTCGATGGCGATATACAAAGAATATAATTTAAAAATCACTGGCAGCAATGATGCGAGGCGCGCATTTTCTTCGGTTAACAGTCTGGCAAAAGAGATAAAGCTTAACGGCCATGAGTAACAAGCGTGTCTATATCCGTGGTTGTGGCGCAATCACTGCAGTGGGTAACCACCAGGAGGAGATTGCACTCGCCTGCCATCGCGGTATTGCAATGCCTGGCTCCACGATACTTCCGCACTGCGATGAGCAACCACTGCCATACTACGCGCTTCCCAATGAGGTCGAAAAGAGCGCTAACCCGCACCTTTACCCACTCATCAACAGTGCGGTTGATAGTGCGGTTCATGATGCCGGCTTAACGGCAGATGAGATTAAACAGCTGCCGGTATTTGTCGGTTCCACTGCAGGCGATATCTCTGATCTCGAATCGCA
>JALSHQ010000188.1 GCA_026982145.1 Gammaproteobacteria bacterium
TCGCTTACAAACGCTACCAAATGGCAGAACACCCGAGCAGTGCTGACGGTGTGTGCCCAACGTGCCATCAGCCATCATCGATCCACCTTGAACCTTCTGACACTTTACCCATGTGGAGTTACTGCTCGGCCAATAATGACCCGGTGCAGCTCATCGATTACCCACAAGGTAAAATAGACACCACCACTTCCGCTTAAGCGACTGGAGAAAATATTATGCGAGGCGCTTTTGCGATCTTTATTCTACTATTACTGCTGGTTTCTGGCACCGCAACGATCATGTTGATGCTCTATCTATTTGGCGTTATCGGTTAGCGTTGAGCCAGCGGCGGCATGAAAAGTGGAGCGGGTGATGGGAATCGAACCCACGTTATTAGCTTGGGAAGCTAAAGTTCTACCATTGAACTACACCCGCACGGTGTGAAACGGAGTGTACCGCTGTAGGCAGCAAAACAACATCCCCACCGCTCATTTTTTCGCCGCAGCCCGGCAACACAACTGAGGAATAAAAAATGAAAATTCAGCTTAATGGTGAGCCGCGAGAAGTGGCTAATGGCACCACCCTCGGCGAGCTTCTGACAGCGCTTGAGATGAGTCAGCAACGTATTGCGGTCGAGATCAACCTCAACATCATCCCGCGTAGCCTGCATGCAGAAACACAACTACAGGCGGGCGATAAGGTTGAGCTTGTGCGTGCCATTGGTGGTGGCTAGCTTTGCTTAACGCAGTAGCACTACAACAACATTCCCATCAACAATAGTCGCCCCTGCTCGTAAGTTAGTAAGCCATAATGGGTGTAGGCGATCTTGCCGGTTTTATCCACAATAATAGTGTGTGGCAAAATGCCGTACTGGTTGCCATAAGCGATAGGGGTTTCAAAGGTGCGCCCATTTCCAAATAAAATGGGATAGTTGATGGGCGGGTTCAGCTTATCCAGAAAGGCGTTCACGGCACTGGCACCATCTAGGGCGATGCCGATAAACTGCACCCCTTGGCTCTCATAATGTTGCTGCAAGCGAATGAACGCAGGCATCTCTCGTAAACATGGTTCGCACCAACTCGCCCAGAAGTTGATCACCAATAACTTACCGTCCCACTCACTCACGCTGCGCTGCTTGCCGTCCAGATCCGGCAGTGTAAATGCGGGGCGCGGTTGGTTGAGCACCGGGTCATTCTGCGCATTGACTGCAAAACTACTCCCTGCACCCAGCCCCAACAATAGCAACGCGCAGAGCGCCTTTTTAACGTTAGCGGTAAACATCACAGGGTGTTTTGATTCCTAATTAAAGCGCACGGTTGACGTGTGCGGCAAACTCATCGGCGGCCATAAAACCGATCACCCGGTGGCTTTTGATCTCTTTCCCGTTCGTATCAAAAAAGAGTATCGCAGGCGGGCCGAAGAGGCCAAATGCTTTGAGCAGTGCTTGATCAACGTCATCATTAGGGGTCACATCCGCTTGAAGCAGCACTACATTATCAAGCGCCTGATGCACACCGGCATCGGTGAAGGTGCGCTTCTCCATGATTTTGCAATCAACGCACCAGTCCGCATAAAAATCTAACATCACGGCACGATTACTGTTTGAGGCACTTTTTACTTCACGTTGCAGATCTTCCAGACTCTTGATTGTTTTGAAGGCGAGATGTTTTTCAGTCTCACTTGAACTGCCCAGCAAGGAGCTGCCATGCAGTGGTTGCAGCACATCACGCCCACCGGAGGCCGCCCCTAACATCACGATGGCGCCATAAAATAGCATGGCAAGACCGAGCCCTTTCCAGAGCTTCTGCCAACCGGTGGCGTTCACCTCTAGCTGGTTTAGCGCACCAAGGTAGACGGCGGTGCCTATTAACAGCGCTGACCATAAAAACATCGTCGCTTGTGGTGAAGCGACACGCTCCAGCATCCAGATCGCAAGCCCTAGCAACATCACCCCAAAGACCGCTTTGATGTTGTTCATCCAGTCACCCAGTTTCGGTAGGAATTTGCCGGCTGTGGTGCCGAACAGCAACAGCGGCGTGCCCATGCCAAGGCTCAGCACAAAAAGCGACAGGCCGCCAAACACTGCGTCGCCACTCATGCCGATGTAGATTAAAATCCCCGCCAGTGGCGCCGCGACACAAGGACCCACGATGAGCGCGGAGAGAAAACCCATCACACCCGCACCGACCACACTCCCGCCCGACTGCTTACGACTCAAGGCATCTAACCGACTCTGTAGTGCGCTGGGCAGTTGCAACTCATAAAAACCAAACATCGACATCGCCAGCACGACAAACAGCAGACTAAAGCTGCCAATGACCCAAGGGTTTTGGAACATGATCTGCAAATTTTGGCCAAACATGCCGGCCAGCACCCCGGCGATGGTATAGGTGAGTGCCATCGCCAGCACATAGGCTAGCGATAGCGAAAAAGCGCGCCGAGTCGTGACCTGCTCCCCTTGCCCGACGATGATGCTGGAAAGAATCGGCATCATCGGCAACACACAAGGGGTGAAGGCCAGCAGCAGGCCGATGCCAAAAAAGCTGAGAATCATTAACCACTTCCCATCACTCGCCAGCTCTTGTGCAATGCGCTCATGTTCGGGCACAAACACGGCGCTATCGGCACTTAATTCAGCGGTACTGGCCGTCGCTACCGGCAGCTCAAAATCAACGGTTTTAGTGATGGGGGGGTAACAGAAGCCATCTTCAGCGCACCCTTGGTAGGTGACATCCAATTTGATCGGGGTGGAGGCAAGGTTGGCGCGTTTGAGCGGTAACGTCACCACCGCTTCATCAAAATAGACCTCCATCTCGCCGAAATTTTCATCTTCTTTCAACCTCCCTTTAGGGGCACGAAACTCCAGCAGCTCAATGCCATCAGCCTCGATCAACTTAAAAGCAAAGCGCTCACGGTAGAGGTAATAGTTCTCCTCTACATCCCAACGCACCACCAGCGTGTTGGGATCTTGAATTTCTGCACTCATGATAAAAGCGTCATCAGGCTTCATAAAGCGCGGCTCATCCGACCCGCTCAGCCCGAGGCTTTGACTAAAAGTGGAGAGCGAATTAAAAATACTGCCCGGCGTATCCCCTGCAGCGTGCAGATAGGTGGGTGAAAATAGCAGCAGCGCGGCCGCGAACGGCGCAAGAACAGAACGTAATGCTTTGATCATAGGATAGTATTACCAGGTTACTCAGATTGCGTCGTCATCGTACTCGAATTGGGTTCTTTTTATTGTGACCCGC
>JALSHQ010000189.1 GCA_026982145.1 Gammaproteobacteria bacterium
AGAGAGTACCATTTCGCCCATCTCGCTATCGGCGGTGTTGAGCCCATCCTCCAAACCATCATCAGCACCATACTCACCACCCATGCCGTCCCGCTCTTGCTCAGATGCTTTCTGCTGCTCTGCAAAGGATTGATCTGAGACATCAACATCGGCTAGGTTGACTCCGCTATCATTCAACATCTCACGCAACCGAGGCATAGCCGCATCCAGCGCTTCGCGAACAGCAATGTTTTGTGCGCTAAAATGAATCGTTGTCTGATCATTTTGTACGCTTATTTTGACTTCAATAGGCCCTAAGTGTGCAGGGTTCATTTTTAACTCAGCAGACTGCACCTGACTATTGACCATCCACTTAACCCGACTGCCGACCTCATCTCCCCAGTTGGCTTGTTGTGAAAACGGGGTATTAAGTGAAGCCTGCATTAAAGATTTTGCTTCCCCACTGCCTTTCGCTTCTGCAGAG
The DNA here is from genome assembly GCA_026982145.1 of Gammaproteobacteria bacterium. Taxonomy (GTDB): domain Bacteria; phylum Pseudomonadota; class Gammaproteobacteria; order SZUA-140; family SZUA-140; genus SZUA-76. Next base: position 464 of record JALSHQ010000189.1, read on the forward strand.
AGTGCGGTTAAATTCCCCATCGCACTACTGAAAGTATCAGCTATTTTGTTTTCACCACTGTTAGCGGTGGGCTGTTTAAGTAACATCGCGTCGCGCAGCATGTTTGAAAGCTGGGCACTGCTTGCGACTGCGGCGCTCTCTACCTGAGGCGCAGTGCGTAATCCTGCAAGATCAATTTCGGCCTTTTCGATGGGTAACGTCGCTAACTGTTTTGCCATTAAATCCTGCTGTAATTTATGCGCCTCCTGCCCGGCAAGCTGAGAGGCTAGTGCGGCTGAATTAGCCTTTTGAGCCATTTCCTGTAGGCGTATGGCACTATTAGGGAGTGCGGCAGTCACAAGCGGCTGTAGATTTTCATCCGTTAAGCGCGCCGCGTCACCCCCCATCTCTAATAGTTGTGAGCGTGGGCGCTCCAGCTCATTGGTGCTAAGCAAACTATTCGCATTGCGCCCTCCAGCGATTAACGCTCCGCCGGGCGGCAAAAATTGCCGTTCAAGCGGCAGGGATTGTTCACCAAAAGCATTTAATAACGGTGGCTTGAATTTTACCTGCTCCGATGGGTCTACCGAGGTGAGCATGTTTGAGAGAAGCGGAGAAAAGCCTTTAGGGTCTGCCAAAGTCGCATTATTAGCACTATTTGAGCCGTTAGGGCTCGATGCAGCGACATCTGATGCCCCAGGCACTGCAGCTAAATTTGTGACTAACCCCAACATAATATGACGCTATTGACCCCTGCTTCTGGCAAATAAAATGGATTACATAGGTGATAAGGCAAAAAATATGCCAGCTATAAAATTCAAGGGTGCCGGGATTTCTTATGGCGGGTATCTTTTTCTCATGTGCTGAGCGCGCTCATCGCTTTCGGCCTGCTCGCGCTTTTCACTCACTTCGTGCTCTTGCTGCTGGTAACGCTCAACGACTTTTCCCAGCGCCTGATGCCTTGCACGCGTCAGCATCCATGCGCTGTTTTTATCTTTGAGCTGCTGTTCGCACTCTTTCAATAATGTCTCTTGCTGTGCAACTGCTAAAGCGAGACGCGCAATAAAACTTCGGTAATCATTTATCTGAGCAATATTCATTCCAATACGGCTACCCTCATTCAAGCGTAAAATATACTCGGCGTGATACTGCTTCAGTTCAATTAACTTGGCCTCATGCTGATCTACCACTTTGCGGTATTCAATTAAAGCGAGTGCCGCGTCCTCTTCTCGATTCTTTGCGACTTTTATTACGGGCTGTAGGCGGCGTGATTTCAATGTATTCGCTTGATCTGATCGTTACTTATTGAGCAGGTACGACATCATAGCTGGGCGTCATAGGCTGATTGAGTAAGGCAGAAAGTTGTTGCAAGCCACTCTGGAGATCAACCGACTCAGAAATCCCCTGCTGTAAAAAATCTCTTAAGTGGGGATAAAATGCTATCGCCTCATCAATCTCTGGGTCACTCCCTTTTGTATAAGCACCGACATTGATTAAATCTCGATTCTGCTGATAACACGAATAGAGCTGCTTGAAACGGCTCACCTCTTTCTGATGTGGCTCTGCCGTAACCTCTGTCATCACTCGGCTGATGGAAGCTTCAATATCGATTGCGGGGTAATGGCCTGCATCGGCAAGCTTACGTGAGAGTACAAAGTGACCATCCAAAATTGCACGAGCGGCATCGGCAATCGGATCTTGTTGATCATCACCTTCCGTGAGTACTGTATAAAAAGCGGTGATTGATCCTCCACTTTCTATGGTGCCAGCACGCTCAACCAGTTGCGGTAATTTAGCAAAGACGGAGGGTGGATAACCTTTGGTGGCGGGCGGTTCACCTATCGCCAATGCAATTTCACGCTGCGCTTGTGCATAGCGCGTTAATGAATCCATTAATAGCAACACACGCTTCCCTTGGTCACGAAAATATTCTGCAATGCTGGTTGCCAACATTGCACCGTGCATACGCATCAAGGGTGGATTATCTGCAGGCGTGGCCACCACGACGGCACGCGCCATTCCCGCTTCTCCCAAGATATGATCTGTGAACTCTTTTACCTCACGACCACGCTCACCAATCAGCCCCACGACTACCACATCGGCGTTGGTGTAACGCGTCATCATCCCCAGCAGTACACTTTTACCCACACCACTGCCAGCAAACAGCCCCAATCGTTGCCCTCGACCCACGGTGAGCAGCGTGTTGATCGCCCTCACACCCACATCAAGTGGGGCTCGAATAGGCGGGCGGCGTAGCGGGTTTAACGGCCGCGCGTTCAGCGGCATGCGGCCCTCTGCAACCAACGGCCCTTTATCATCAAGCGGGTCCCCCGCGCCATCAATGATTCTACCCAGAAGATCTTTACCCACCAGCGCCTCATACGCTTGTGCAGAAGGCACCACTTTAGCATTCGGCACGATCCCTTTCACTTCACCGCTGGGCATTAAATAGGTTTTATCGCCTGAGAAGCCAACAACCTCAGCTTCTATCGGCGGCGAGTTAATGCTACTAATCAAGCAGCGACCACCCACCGCCACTTGGCAACCCACCGCTTCGAGCGTGAGCCCGACCATACGTGTGAGTTTACCCTCTGCTACCAGTTTTGGCGGCTCACCTAAATTATGTTGATAGCTCGCAAGCCGTTTTTTCCAGATATTACTGCGTGGGTGCATCACCGTCATCCTCTTTGCGCTCCCCCCCCATGACCTCAGCCACCACGGCGGCCAGACGGGTTTCAATGGATGCATCAAGCGCAGCACTTTCGGTTGCGAGGCGACATCCCC
>JALSHQ010000190.1 GCA_026982145.1 Gammaproteobacteria bacterium
AATCTTGGCGATTATATTCTGCTTGGCCCCGGTGAGCTGAAGAGTGGTGGCTTTCGTCGTGAGTCGATATTGGCCGGCACATTGGAAGCGATTATCGGGGCAGTGTTGCAAGATGGGGGCTTTGAGGCTGCAAAATCATTTATTTTGAGTCTGTATCATGCCGCATTGGAAGAGGTGTGTGCTGAGCGAGAGTTAAAAGACCCTAAAACACGCTTGCAGGAGTACCTACAAGCAAAAAAACAGACGCTGCCCAGCTACTCCGTCATCTCTATTGATGGCGAAGGGCACTCTCAACATTTTACGGTTGATTGTGTGGTCGACGGACTGAATGAAAAAATTATAGGCCTTGGCGATAGTCGTCGAAAAGCCGAGCAAAATGCAGCATTGAATGCACTAGAGTTATTAGATAAAAATGAAGAGTGAATTGTTAAATCATTGTGGTTATGTCGCGATAGTGGGTCGTCCAAATGTGGGTAAATCAACACTATTAAACCGAATTTTGGGGCAGAAAATCAGTATTACCACACGCAAACCTCAAACGACACGCCATCAAATTCTTGGGATTAAAACCACTGCTGATGCTCAAGTGGTCTATGTCGATACGCCGGGTATGCACCGGGGCAGTAAAAAAGCAATGAACCGCTATATGAATAAGGCGGCTTCTAGCGTTATTAATGATGTCGATGTTGTTCTATTTGTTGTGGATGGTGTGCGTTGGCAAGACGATGACCAAGCGATTCTAGAGAATCTCAAACATGTTGAATCACCCGTTATTCTTGTATTGAATAAGCTCGACAAGCTGCAAGATAGAGCGCTGCTGTTACCCCATATACAGCAGATGTCGGAGAGAATGAATTTTAAAGAAATTATTCCGGTATCCGCGAGCAAAGGGGAAAATGTAGCGTCACTAGAAACGATGGTGACTTCATTGCTCCCCGCTTCCCCCGCTTTTTTTCCGGAAGACCAAGTAACCGATAAAAGCGAACGCTTTGTAGCGGCTGAATTGGTGCGAGAGAAATTGATGATGCGGCTCGGACAAGAGATTCCCTATTCACTTACAGTCGAGATTGAGCAGTTTAAATTACAAAAGAAAGTGCTGCACATTAATGCCCTGATCTGGGTTGAGCGTGATAATCAAAAGACGATTGTAATCGGTAAGCAGGGTGAAATGCTGAAGGCGGTGGGCAAACAGGCGCGCATCGAAATGGAATCGATGTTTGAGAAAAAAGTTTTCCTCCAGTTATGGGTGAAAGTAAAAGATAAGTGGGCTGATGATGAACGCGCACTGCAGAACTTAGGTTATACGGAGTAACTCAATTCGTGGGGGCAACAACACGCCAACAGCTACAGTCTGGATTTGTGTTGCACCAGCGCCCTTATCGCGATACAAGCTTGATTGTTGACTTTTTTATTCGCTCACATGGGCGTATCAGTGTTGTTGCGCGGGGCGTTCGCAAAGCTAAATCCCGTTTGGCCCCATTGCTTCAGCCATTTCAGCCGCTGCTGGTTTCTTGGGTTGCTCGCAGTGAGCTCGGCACATTAACCGCGTTAGAAAGTAACGGCACGCCTTTTATTATGAATCGTCGCGTGCTGATCAGTGCCTTGTATATCAATGAGCTTTTAGTGCGTTTATTACATCGAGATGACCCTCACGCAGCACTTTTTCAGGCTTATCTTAACGCGCTTCAGCAGCTGGCAGCGCTAGAACATTTAGCTCACCAGGTCTCTATTGATGAACAAGTCGCATTAAGAAGCTTTGAGAGGCACTTGCTTCTAGAGCTTGGGTACGCTTTAGTACTAGATCACGATGTTGTGAGTGGCACCGCCTTAGACGAGAATGCTTTATACCACTATTACTTGAATCAAGGGCCAGTTCTGATTGATGATGCTCAAATGGCCCCTCAACTTAGCCCCCATACTCTTCAACAGAAAAGTAGTGTTATCAAACTTCATGGAAAAAGCATGCTCGATTTAGCACAAGGGAAATTTAGAGATGACTGCTCACTGCGCGAAAGTAAACGTTTGATGCGTGCAGCCTTGGCTGTTCACCTTGGGAACAAACCATTGCATAGCCGAACGTTACTCAATGGGTTGCGGCCATCTTTACTTGAATAGCAAACATCTACCACTCGATATAGGTAAAAATACAAAATGAATCAACAGCCGATATTACTAGGTGTCAACATCGACCACATCGCCACACTACGGCAGGCACGGGGCACACGTTATCCAGACCCTATTCAAGCCGCGATTGATGCTGAGCAGGCGGGGGCTGATGGCATTACACTTCATCTGCGAGAAGATCGCCGTCACATCCAAGACCGTGATGTTAAAATGTTGAGGGAGATTATTCAGACACGCATGAATCTTGAGATGGCTGTCACCGATGAGATGATCGCTATTGCAACAGAAGTTAAGCCCGAAAACATTTGTCTTGTACCCGAGCGCCGTGAAGAGTTAACGACTGAGGGGGGGTTGGATATCGTTACACATGAAGCCAGAATTACCGACGCCTGTAAACGACTTGCCGATGTTGGTTCTCTGGTCTCGCTCTTCATCGATGCGGAAAATGCACAGATAGATGCTGCGGTGCGTTGCGGTGCGCCAGCAATCGAAATTCACACTGGGCATTACGCAGATTTGGTTGATGAACAGCAAGAGGCGGAGTTGAAAAAAATCAGTCATGCAGTTTCGTACGCCCATAGTTGTGGTTTGCAAGTGAATGCTGGCCATGGATTGCATTACCATAACGTCGAACCCATTGCTGCAATCAAAACGCTTGTTGAACTTAACATCGGGCACGCTATTATTGCACGCGCACTTTTTACTGGCCTGCAAGAGGCGGTACGAGAGATGAAACAGTTAATGAGAGCAGCGCGCCGGTGATTGTAGGCATTGGTACTGATATCGTCCGCATTTCACGGATGGCTGAAAATCTTGAGCGTTACGGTAATAAATTTGCAGAGCGCATATTAACTTCAGATGAGCTTGTCTATTTCTCAAAGAACAAATGCCCAGCAAGCTATCTTGCGAAACGCTTTGCGGCCAAAGAAGCGGCAGCCAAAGCGATGGGGTGCGGTTTTAGAGATGGCTTGATGTTAACGCATATTGGCACTAGGCATGATGAGCTTGGAAAACCATTGCTGGAATATAGCGGTAAAGCGGTAGATCTCTGTAAACAATTGAATATTAGTAAGAGCCACCTTACCATCTCTGATG
>JALSHQ010000191.1 GCA_026982145.1 Gammaproteobacteria bacterium
ACACTGACGCGCGGCAGCACCAGCAACTCACGGCAGCGTTCACGGTGGCGTGCTAAAACGCGCACTTGGTAACCCGATTCGACGAGCGTGCGAACGAGATGCTGGCCGACAAAACCGGTGCCCCCCAGAACAGCAATGACCTTGTGATGTGTGGCTGCAACCTTTGGATACATCTGCCTCTCCCAATAACAATTTAAAGTATATATGTGTATGCGGTGCCGATAGATGTTCGGCTCTTATTACAAAAGCCCCTTTTGATAAAGGCGCTATACTCAACCCCAAGATTTTAGCACTCTATGAGGGGTTGGGGTAATCGATGATTGAGGCGCTGCTCTATTATCTGCTGTTGGGCGCTGTGGCAGGCACGTTGGCGGGGTTGCTGGGGATTGGGGGTGGGTTGATCATTGTGCCGGCGCTTGCCCTTGCCTTTGAAACTCAGGGGTTTGAGGGCGGTTTGATTATGCATCTGGCGCTGGGCACTTCACTGGCAACAGTTGTGATCACCTCGCTCTCATCGGTTTATACCCACCAGCGCCATAGTGCGGTGGTGTGGCCGGTTGTTGCACGTCTTAGTGGCGGCATGGTGATGGGTGCGTTATGCGGTGCGCTACTGGCGGGTTACCTGTCCAGCGACGGGCTACAGAAGATTTTTGCGCTATTCACACTGCTGGTGGCTGCGCAGATGGTGTGGGCGCTGCGGCCGCAAGGGCAGCAGCTGCCGGCGCGCTTGGCGCTAGCGGGGGTGGGGAGCGTGATCGGCGGGGTGTCATCAGTGGTTGGCATCGGCGGAGGCTCCATGACCACGCCATTTCTGTTGTGGTGCCAAGTGCCGATACGCCGTGCGATCGCAACCTCCGCCGCATGTGGTTTTCCGATCGCACTGGCCGGCGCCGCTGGATACTGGGTGGTGGGGCAGGGCGTCAGCATGCTGCCTGCTCACAGTAGCGGTTATCTATATTGGCCAGCACTGCTGGGCGTGGTGGTGAGTAGTGTTCCCTTTGCACGATTGGGTGCAGGGCTAACGCATCGCTTACCCGTTGAAACATTAAAAAAAGGTTTCGCGTTACTGCTGTTCGTGGTTGGGGTGTCTCTGTTGTTGGCATGATTTAAAAAGATAATGAAACAGTGGTCTGTAGCCGCTAATGAAAAGGTGAGTTCAGTGAGATTTTAAAGTAGAAATTTGGAGTTGGGCGTCATGTTGGCAAGCTTACACTTAATCGAGGTCAGCTGAAGTGCGCATTCCGCTTAAAGGGCAAGGCTAATGAAGACCGATAAATTTGTTCCCCCTGATATGCTGGCCACCTTTGCGCCGCTTGATAAGTTTGATGCAGAGCAGTTGTTGCGGCTTTCCCGAAAGTGCTACTTTGAAACACTGCTGGCGGGTGAGCAGGTGGTGCGACACGGTGCGCGTGATCCATGGAGCTATTTTTTAGTGACGGGTGAAGTGATTATGGAGGCGCCGGGGCGCGAAGATGAGCAGGTAGCCGCCAATAGTGAGCGGGCAAAGCGACCGCTTAACTATACCAAGCCGTGCCAATGGGCGATCCGCGCCGCAGGCAGCGTGGTTATTTTTCGTGTCAGTGATGCGATGCTCGCGAGTGCGCTACGCGGCGCACCCGCACCGGACAAGCTAAGTGACACATCCCCACAGAGCGAAGAACTGATGGCGCTGCAGTTGATGGAAGAGATCGAGCGCGACTCGCGCGCTAATCAGTTAAAAATCCCAAGCCTGCCAGATGTCGCTTTGCAAGTGCAGGCCGCCATTAAACGAGAAACGAGCGATGTTGCAGAAGTCGCACGCATCGTGATGGTGGATCCACCATTGGCGGGGCGCTTAATGCAGGTCGCCAATAGTCCGATGTATCGCGGTAAAAGCGCAATCACCACCTGTCAGGCCGCCATCGCCCGCATGGGGTTAAAGGTGACGCGAGATCTGGTGATTGGCTGTTCGTTACAACAGATGTTTAAAAGCGAATCGCCCCTGCTTAAGCGTTTTATGCAGAAGGCGTGGCAACATAGCACGCGCGTGGCCGCACTGTGCGCCGTCATTTCACGCCATGCGAAAGGGGTCGATGAGGATCGCGCGATGTTGGCCGGCCTAGTGCACGATATCGGCACGCTGCCGATCATTCATTACGCAGCAAACTATCCTGAGCTTGTAGAAGATGAGGCCGCGCTGAATAAAGTGATCAATAAACTCAGTGCGGAGGTGGGCGTACAGGTGCTGCGCCGTTGGGAGTTTGATCTTGAATTGATCGATGTGGTGCGCGGTGCGCATGAGTGGTATCGCGACTCTGGCCCCGCGCCAGACTACTGCGATGTGGTGCTGCTCGCGCAGCTCTATAGTTTTATCAACACCGCGCAGATGGCGAGCCACCCATCCATCGATGTGGTGCCCGCCTTTAGCAAATTCTCGCTGGGGCAGTTGGAGCCGCAAATGGTGCTGCGTGTGCTGGAAGCTGCGCAAGAGGATATCGACGCGATTGAGCAAGTGCTTCAAGGGCGCTGATATTAGCGCCTATTGGGCACCCGTTACCCCTCATCTTTTTTAGTGAGTGATATCTTCTCTTTGTGCGTTGTTTTTTTAGGCTTACTACCCGCACGTTTATTGGTGAATCTTTCCTTACCCGTTTTTTTTGTATGGCCGCCCTCTTTTTTAGCGGCAAATTTACGCTTGCTATCGCCGCTCCTTGCGCCCCCTTTACTCCCAAAGGCACCATCTTTCGTGACCGAAATGGCGAGCGGCTGCTGGCGCACTCGCGCTCTTTTCAACGTTTGAAAAACATCGGCCGGCATATCAGCGGGCAGGTCGACGGTGCTGAACTCATCGTAAAGTTTGATGTCACCGATGTACTGGCTGTCGATTTCCGCCTCGTTGGCAATCGCACCGACGATATCCCCCGGTGTCGCCTCATGCATCTTGCCCACCTCAATACGATAACGCGCCATCGCAACATCGGGGTGCTTTTTCAGGCGACGCGCTTTGCCGAGTGAGCCGAGGGCGGCACGTTTTTCACGTGGCCGGTCTCTGCCATCCGCAACGCGATCGCGTGTTTTGCGATCTTTTGGAACCGCTTGCGCTTTTGGCATCAATGGGCGATCTTTCTGTAGCAGAAAGGTGAGCGCAGAGGCGACATCGTTGGGGCTGATGTTCTGCTCCTGCTCGATCTGCATCAACACCTCGTTAAAGAAGGCCAGATC
>JALSHQ010000192.1 GCA_026982145.1 Gammaproteobacteria bacterium
TGGAAGAGAACAACCTCGAACTGCCACTCGCGCTGATGACACACGAGCTACTCAATAACATCTTAAAAGAGAAAGATAACTTGGATGAAGACCACCGCTTTATCATCGGCAATTTCCTGCATGCCCATCGGCACGCTCATGGTACCGATGGTGAGGTTCATTTTCACGTCCACTCACATGATGACCACAGCCCTGAACGTACTCATCACGACCACGAAAATAATGGTACAGAAACGCACAAACAGCAAAACAACTAACTAGAAAGCGAAGGGATTACCCATCGCTTTCTAAGCAACCCAAAATCATTTAGGCTCCATATACTAGCCTCCTGTCTTATCAAACCTCGGAAGGATCATCAAATAATGATGCCTAAAGCATCGGCCACTCCCTTCCCATACGCCGGGTCTGCTTTGGTGCAGTGATTGATGTGGCGTCGCTTGATCTCTTCTGGTGCATCGCCCATGGCACGAGCAGTATTGGCAAAAAGTAGTGCCTGCTGTTCTGCACTCATTAACCGAAAAAGTAGGCCCGGCTGAGTATAGTAATCATCATCTTCACGGTGATCCCAGTGGGCAGCCGCGCCATCTAACGCGAGGGCGGGTTCAGAAAATTCCGGCTGCTGTTGCCACTCCCCATCACTGTTAGGCTCGTAGCCGAGTGTGCTGCCATGATTGCCATCAATTCGCATCGCCCCATCTCGATGATAACTGTGAACCGGGCAGCGCGGCGCATTGAGTGGAATCAGGTGATGATTTACGCCCAACCGATAACGTTGTGCATCCCCATAGGAGAATAGGCGTCCCTGCAACATTTTATCTGGGGAGAAACCGATGCCTGGCACAACATTGGCTGGGTTAAAAGCCGATTGCTCAACTTCAGCAAAGTAATTGTCAGGGTTTCGGTTCAGCTCCATGACACCGACTTCAATCAGCGGGTAATCCTTACGTAGCCACACTTTGGTTAGATCAAATGGGTTGTATGGGCAGTTGGCCGCCTCTTCTTCAGACATCACTTGAATAAAGAGCTTCCATTTAGGGCCGTCCTTGTTCTCAATACTTTCATAGAGGTCACGCTGATGACTCTCACGACACTTTCCGATGATCGCCTCCGCCTCACCATCAGTGAGCGTCTTTATCTCCTGCTGACAGACGAGGTGAAACTTGACCCAATGGCGATCCCCACCTGCATTAATAAGGCTGAAAGTGTGGCTGCCAAAACCGTGCATGTGGCGATAGGAAGCGGGGATCCCTCGGTCGCTCATGGTGATAGTGATTTGGTGTAGCGCCTCTGGTAGAGAGCTCCAGAAGTCCCAGTTATTGCGTGCACTGCGCAGGTTTGTGCGTGGGTCGCGCTTTACTGCATGATTTAGATCAGGGAACTTAAGCGGATCACGCAGAAAAAAGACAGGCGTATTGTTCCCGACCAAGTCCCAGTTACCTTCATCCGTGTAGAATTTTACCGCAAAACCACGGATATCACGCTCCGCATCTGCTGCACCGCGCTCACCTGCAACGGTTGAGAAACGGGTGAAAAGCTCAGTTTTTTTGCCCACCTCTGAAAATATTTTTGCCCGTGTATAGCGGCTAATGTCATGGGTCACCGTAAAAGTGCCGTATGCCCCCGACCCTTTGGCATGCATACGCCTTTCAGGAATTACCTCTCGGTCAAAGTGAGCAAGCTTTTCAAGAAACCAGACATCTTGCAGTAGTTGAGGGCCACGTGCCCCAGCCGTCATCACATTCTGATTTTCTGCGACTGGCGCACCGGCAGAGGTCGTTAATTTGCTTTTCTCTTCCATGACTCATTCTCCTTTTTAGTTGCTTCAATTTTTTGTCACTAGCGATTAAGGTGAGCGGCCAACAAAAAACACGCTTTAATAAAATTAAACTTGGGGAACCTCTGAAATAAAAAGGGGCTACCGCAAAAGCAATCCCGTAATCGTGACAGGTCTCACAACATCCAAAACAAATTCCTATTATATTTTCTAGTTATTATGACGATATATAGAATAGATGAGCACGTGAAGGGTAAAGTGATGCAATCAATACTATTGCTTAATGCAAAAGGCGGCAGCGGAAAAACCACCATAGCAACAAACTTGGCATCACTATACGCTCAGGCTGGCTTTAAAACAGCTGTCCTCGATTATGACCCCCAAGGCTCCAGCCACTACTGGGGTTCGCTAAGAGAAAATTGTGGGCGCCCTCCGGTTCACCTCATTGATGCCAGCCATAAACGAACGGGCATTACCCGTGCCTTCCAGCTCAAGACCCCGCCGGATACCGAGCGTGTCATTATCGACACACCCGCTGGTATTAGCAGAGACCTGCTGCGTGAAGCGGTAGACCGTGCGGATATGATCATTATTCCGGTCACACCATCACCCATTGATATTCATGCTACCGCCGGCTTTGTACGTGAATTAATGCTTACCCTCAAAACACGTGCTAGAAACATCCCTATTGGCATTATCGCTAACCGTACCCGACAGAAGATGCCAATCTACCAACCACTTGAGAAATTCCTTAATGGGCTCAACATTCCATTTCTTGCCTCCTTAAGTGATAGTGATCACTATATTGATGCTTCAGCATGCGGCATTGGTATTCATGAAATGGATGCGAAGCTCACCGCGCAGGAGCGCTCCGAGTGGATGCCATTGATTCAATGGGTAGATGAAAACCTCCCACACGCCACCTCAACTGAAAACCTACCGCTAAGAGCCGCTGCTAATTAAGGAACCTCTGATTAATTCTGGACGAAGTGAGTTGTGATCTAAAATATTCAGATTTGTTATGCCCTTTGGGTGCAAGGCACGAATCGCACGCAATACCCAAGGGGCACACTGTAGCGGGTTATTGCGAAGATTCGGAACACAGAAGCTGGATATTTTAGACGCAAGACACGAGTTCATGAATTAATCAGAGGCTCCTTAAGTGTGCTGGAGCCGCTGAATTTGATTACACGGCATGATTAAAGTCCGATATAATCATGCCGCATTAAGTTAGCAGTACGCCCCGATAGCTCAGCTGGATAGAGCGTCCCCCTCCTAAGGGGAAGGCCAGAGGTTCGAATCCTCTTCGGGGCGCCAGTTAAGTGATCACGCCTCTGCTGACTTTAAAGGCAACACCTCGCAGCCTAATCATCGCTGTTTTCACTAATCAGTAGCGCATGAAACGCTTGTTCAG
>JALSHQ010000193.1 GCA_026982145.1 Gammaproteobacteria bacterium
CATCAGATGCCGATGCTTTAGCGCGTATTCAGCAGCTGCTAGCTGAGATTTTAGAAGGCAAAGCCTTCGAGGATGTTGCGAAAGAGAGCTCTGATGATTTTGGCTCTGCAATGCAGGGCGGTGATCTTGGTTATATGAGCCGTGATGCAATGATGGATGAGGCGTTTGCCGATGCCGCTTTTGCATTGTCGTCAGTGGGTGAGGTGAGTGAGCCAGTGAAATCGGCTTACGGTTATCATTTGATTCAGCTGGTCGATATCAAACCAGGACAGACTAAGGCATTTGAGGAAGTTCGTTCGCAGCTAGAGGAGGATTACCGCAAGCACCAGGCGGAGGAAGCATTCTATGATAAAGGCGAAGAGCTAGCCAACATGGCCTTTGAAAATCCCGATAGTTTGGAGCCAGCAGCGGAAGAGACGGGATTGAAAATAGAATCGACCTCTCTCTTTACGCGAGAAGGGGGCGTAGGCATCGCAGCGGAGCAGAAGGTTCGTGATGCGGCCTTCTCTGATGATGTTCTGATTGAGGGTAACAACAGTGAGCCTGTTGAGCTGGGTAAAGATCGTTTGGTTGTTTTGCGAGTAAAGGAGCATGTTGAGGTTGGTCAGCGCCCTTTTGATAGTGTCAAAGCAGCGGTAATCGAAGCGGTGCGAAGCCAAAAAGCGCAACAATTGGCGAAAGTGGCTGGGGATGATCTGCTTGAGAAAATAGAGGCGGGTGGTGATATTGCAGCGATCGCCCAAGATAATGGTTGGGAGTGGTCGGTGTTGGGAGACATTAAGCGTACTGCTGGCGTTACCGATAGAGAGGTTGTCTCCTACGCGTTCAAAATGCCCCATCCTGCTGCTGATGAGGTTGTGTATCGTGGCTTTGCTAAACGCTCGGGAGACTATGCTGTTGTGGCCCTCTATCGCGTCAAAGATGGTAATGTAGAGAGTGTGGACGTGGCCCAGAGAGAGAGCTTGATTCAGCGTCGTCTGCGGGCTTTGAGGGTCGCAGATATAATCGCCGTGACAGATAACTTACGTGACGATGCATCCGTTACGCTCTTCCCGGAAAATCTCTAAAGGGTATTGTTACATGATGAAAAAAGCCGCTACTTTGTCGAATAGCGGCTTTTTTGTGGAGCGGTTTTTCCTTAACTAAGGTTACGCATTTAGGCCCATGCCGACAATGTTATAGCCGCTATCCACATAGGTGATCTCGCCGGTAATGCCTGCGGCTAAATCGGAGCAGAGAAAGGCAGCGGTATTGCCTACATCTTCGATGGTGATATTTCTGCGCAATGGGGCGTTGTTTTCAACGTGGGTCAACATGGAGCGAAAATCGCTGATGCCCGCGGCTGCCAATGTTTTGATCGGACCGGCAGAGATTGCATTGACGCGAATGCCGTCGGGCCCCAAGCTGCTTGCCATGTAGCGTACATTGGCCTCTAAACTTGCCTTTGCCAGCCCCATAACGTTGTAGTTGGGCATGGCGCGTTCGGCGCCCAGATAACTCATGGTCAATAGTGAGCCATTACGCCCTTCCATCATGTTACGGCCATATTTGGCTAGTGCAGAAAAACTGTACGAGCTGATTTCATGGGCCGTTAGAAAGCCTTCCCGGGTGACGGCATCGAGGTAGTCACCTTCCAGTTGTTCGCGTGGAGCAAAAGCAACGGAGTGGATAATGATATCGACGTGATCCCAATAGTCGTCAAGGTGCTCAAACATCGCTTCAATGTTCTGATCGCTGCTGACTTCGCACTCCAGCGTGATGTCAGAGTCCAATTCCGCTGCCATCTTCTCAACTCGGCTTTGCAGTTTGTCATTCTGGTAGGTGAACGCCAGCTCAGCCCCCTCGCGTTTCATCGCTTGAGCACAGCCCCAGGCGATGGACCGTTTGCTTGCCAAGCCAACGATCAATGCTTTCTTCCCTTCTAAAAATCCCATAAATCACCTGTATATAAACTTAGATTGATTGTGAACGGTTCGAGTCGCAGAAAATTGCCACCATTTTAGCAGCTCCTTGCACTTTGGCAGTAGCCAAAAAATGTAGAGGAGGAAAACGGCATGTGGTGGCACGTGCAGTGGCAGAGGGGCGCGGATGGAGAGATCACAATAGTCGGTTACTTCTGTCTCTTTTTTTGATAACTTATTGAGCCGTTGCGGTCACTGGATCGCAGCTGTCCCCTTGGGCGTAGGAATGATTAGAGCATACGGATTGATTAAAATTGCACTGTTATGCGGTTTGGCCATCTGGTTGGCGGGATGCGGCGATAAGCCGCTGAATAACCCCTATCCCCAGGAGGATGCCAATAAGAATATTCTCTATTCATCCTTCGCAGAGCGTCCCAAGCACTTGGATCCTGCGCGCTCTTACAGTGCCTCTGAATATCAGTTTATTGCTCAGATCTATGAGCCGCCGCTGCAGTACCACTATTTGAAACGTCCCTACCAATTGATTCCGCTCACCGCTACAGAGGTACCCAAGGCGATCTACCTTGATGAACAAGGCGAACGGCTGCCAGATGATGTTGAGGCCAACAGGGTCGCTTACTCAATTTACAATATTCAGATTCAGCCCGGTATCAAGTTTCAGCCTCACCCGGCGTTTGCCAAGCATCAAGATGGGCGTTATCGCTACCGGGATTTATCGGTCGAAGACCTGGATGGTGTGCATAAGCTGGCTGACTTCTCTGAAACGGGTACTCGTGAGTTGGTGGCAGCCGATTATGTTTACCAGATCAAACGTCTGGCGCATCCTCAACTTTACTCACCCATTCTGGGGGTTATGAGCGATTACATCGTTGGCCTTCGTGATTATAGTCAAACCTTAAAAGAGGCGTACGAAGCACTCAAAGTCCGTGAAGGAGAGCGGGCATTTCTCGATCTTACTCAATACCCTTTGGAGGGGGTCGAGGTAGTCGACCGCTACACCTATCGCATAAAGGTAGAAGGAAAGTATCCACAGCTTCTGTATTGGTTGGCGATGCCCTTCTTTGCTCCCATGCCACAGGAGGCGGATCGGTTCTATTCACAGCCGGGTATGGCAGAGCGCAACATCACTCTGGATTGGTATCCGGTGGGTACTGGCCCCTATATGTTATCGGTGAATAACCCTAATTTACGCATGGTACTAGAGC
>JALSHQ010000194.1 GCA_026982145.1 Gammaproteobacteria bacterium
TAGAACAGGTCAAGCGGCTCTGGCCTGACCTGCCGGTGCTGGTGCGTACTCGTGACGATGCCAACCTCGACAGCTTGCAGCAGGCTGGGGCGACCGAAGTGGTGCCAGAGACACTGGAAGCGAGCCTGATGTTGGTTTCTCATCTACTATTACTGCTCGACGTGCCGGTCTCCCGTATTGTTAGAAATGTGCAGGAGGTGCGCAGCAGTCGTTACCAAATGTTACGCGGTTTTTTCCATGGGCAAGAGGTGGAGTCACTGGAGCAAGCGCCCGCCTTTCGTGAGCGCCTGCAGTCGGTAGAGCTGCCGGAGGCCGCTTATGCAGTGGGTCACGAACTGGGGACATTAAAGTTGCGCGAGTGCGGCGTGATAGTGACGGCGGTGCGCCGTGGCGGCATTAAAGGGCATCAGCCTGAGCCGGATATGGAGCTGCATGCAGAAGATATTCTGGTACTCTACGGCACACCAGAAGATCTTGCGCATGCCGAAACAAAGTTGTTGCAGGGCTTGGATTAATTTAGAGGCTCAGGTCAGCTATGCGTATCGCGTTAGGGGTTGAATATGACGGTGCCAACTTCAATGGTTGGCAAGTTCAGGATCAAGGCCGCACCGTGCAGGGGTGTGTCGAGCAGGCACTGGCGCGCGTGGCTAATCATGGTGTGCGTATCAGTTGTGCCGGGCGCACCGATAGTGGCGTGCATGCAACGGGGCAGGTGGTGCACTTTGACAGCAACGCGATGCGTAAAGATCGCGGCTGGGTGCATGGTGCCAATGCTCATCTGCCTGATGACGTCGCGATTGTCTGGGCAAAGCCGGTCAGTGATCAATTCCATGCACGTTTTTCAGCGCAGCGCAGGCGCTATCGATATGTGATCTACTCACGCCCAGTGCGTCCCACCTTTTTGGCGCGACGGGTGACTTGGGAATACCGTACGCTCGATATTGAACGGATGCAGCAGGCGGCCAACAGTTTGATTGGCGAACACGACTTCTCATCGTATCGCGCCTACGGCTGTCAGGCGAAAAGCCCAGTCCGCACGGTGCATGAGTTGAAGCTGACGCGCTCAGGCGAAGAGGGTGAGTTCATCATGGTTGATATCGAGGCCAACGCTTTTCTGCATCACATGGTGCGCAATGTGGTGGGGGTGCTGTCGGCGATTGGCGCAGGCGAGCAGCCAGTTGACTGGGCGGGGGAGGTGCTGGCACACCGCGAACGTAAATTGGGTGGGGTTACCGCGCCGCCGCATGGCCTATATTTGGTTGGAGTTGAGTATCCCGAGTACTTTGGCATTCCCTACCTTTCGCCGCCTCAGATGGTCTGGTAACCTGCACTTCACTCTTTTTCGGTTTTCTCTTGTGATTCATTATGCGCACACGAATTAAAATTTGCGGTATCACTCGCCCCGAGGATGGGTTGGCAGTTGCCGAAGCGGGCGGCGATGCGATTGGGCTGGTTTTTTACGCCCCGAGCCCGCGTAACGTCTCCATCGAGCAGGCGCAGGCGATTGTCGCGGCACTGCCGCCGTTTGTCACCGTTGTCGGGCTGTTTGTTAATGCCACGGATAATGAGCTTCGTGAAGTGATCGATGCCGTACCGCTAGGGTTATTGCAGTTTCATGGTGATGAGCCAGCAGGTTTGTGCGGTGGCTATGGCCTCCCTTATATCAAGGCGCTGCGGATGGTGCCCGGTCTCGATGTCGCGGCGACGGCTGCGTTATATCACGATGCACAGGGCATTCTGCTCGATGCCTACCGGCCGGGTGTCGCAGGGGGAACCGGTGAAGTATTTGATTGGGAGACTGTGCCAGAGGGGCTGAAAAAGCCTATAATTCTCGCCGGAGGCCTGACGCCCACCAATGTTAGTGAGGCGATCGCACAAGTCCACCCCTATGCGGTGGATGTCAGCGGCGGTGTTGAGGCGGCGAAAGGGATTAAGGATCGCCATAAGATTACAGCATTTGTGGAAGCAACCCGCGGCGGGTGACGGTTAGTGAAGCGTGAAAGATGAAAAGAGTGAAAGTAAATTACGCGCTTTTAATCTTTCACCCTTTTCATCTTTTTTAATCTGTATTTATGTAAGTGAGATTCAATGAGCAGTGAAGTAGCAGAACCAGAATTAGCGGCGCTGCCGGATGCCAGTGGTCATTTCGGTGTTTATGGCGGGCGTTTTGTCGCCGAGACCTTGATGGCGCCGCTGGATGAGTTAACCGCCGCCTACGAACGGCTGAAAAACGATGCCGGGTTTCAGGCCGAGTTGGACAAGGATCTGGCGCACTATGTTGGCCGCCCCTCGCCGCTTTACTTCGCCGAGCGCTGGAGCCAGCAATTGGGTGGCGCAAAGATCTATCTCAAGCGCGAAGACCTTAACCACACCGGCGCACACAAGATAAACAACACCATTGGCCAAGCGCTGCTCGCCAAACACTTGGGCAAAACGCGCATTATCGCCGAGACCGGTGCGGGTCAGCACGGGGTGGCATCCGCCACTGTGGCGGCGCGCCTCGGGCTTGAATGTGTGGTCTACATGGGTGCTGAAGATGTGAAGCGTCAGGCGCT
Source organism: Gammaproteobacteria bacterium (assembly GCA_026982145.1). Classification (GTDB taxonomy): domain Bacteria; phylum Pseudomonadota; class Gammaproteobacteria; order SZUA-140; family SZUA-140; genus SZUA-76. The sequence continues at coordinate 2,556 of JALSHQ010000194.1, forward strand.
TAATGTCTATCGTATGAAGCTGCTGGGTGCGGAAGTGGTATCGGTGACCTCGGGTTCGAAAACCCTGAAAGATGCACTCAACGAGGCGATGCGTGACTGGGTCACCAATGTCGACAACACTTTTTACATTATCGGCACCGTCGCCGGCCCGCACCCTTATCCGATGCTGGTGCGCGATTTTCAGGCGATCATCGGCCGCGAGGCGAAAGAGCAGATCATGGCAGCGGAAGGGCAACTGCCCGATGCACTGGTCGCCTGTGTCGGCGGTGGCTCCAACGCAATTGGCCTATTTCACCCTTTTATCGAAAATAAAAACGTCGCGATGTACGGTGTCGAAGGGGGCGGTGATGGGGTCGATACCCCGCGTCACGCAGCTCCTTTATGTGCGGGGCGTCCCGGCGTGTTGCATGGCAATCGCACTTATCTGGTTGAAGATGACAATGGCCAGATTATCGAGACTCACTCCGTTTCGGCGGGGCTTGATTATCCCGGTGTCGGTCCGGAGCACGCGTGGCTCAAAGATATTGGCCGCGCTAATTATGTTGCAGCAACTGATGATGAGGCGTTGCA
>JALSHQ010000195.1 GCA_026982145.1 Gammaproteobacteria bacterium
TGTGATCTAAAATGTTCAGCTTCAAGGCGCGAATCGCACGTAATAGCGGGCTATTGCGAAGATTTGCAACGTAGAAGATGGATATTTTAGGCGCAAGACACGAGTTCATGAATAAATCAGAGGTTCCTTAAGTCCAGTGCAGTCAGTTTTTCCACAGCAGGATGCCACTACGCATAACAAGGTAGTCGAAAATAGTGGGCGGGTAAAGGGTCGCGCGAGGCAATGAGGTGGGGCGAACGAGATGGCAGATATTGCCATCTCGCTGTTACAAAAGGCGGGAAGCGTCGCGAAGCCGGGCGCTTAGCCCCGAATCTGTTTTTCGCGGATCTCATCCAGTGTTTTGCAATCGATGCAGAGGCTTGCGGTGGGTCTTGCTTCAAGGCGGCGGATGCCGATCTCGATGCCGCAGATGTTGCAATAACCGTAGTCCTCGCTTTCAAGGTGACCGATGGACTCATCAATCTTTTTAATCAGCTTGCGTTCTCGGTCCCGCGCGCGTAGTTCCAGCGCAAATTCGGACTCTTGACTGGCGCGGTCATTAGGGTCTGGGAAGTTAGCCGCTTCATCCTGCATATGGTGCACAGTACGGTCAACCTCTTCCATCAGTTCGGTTTTCCACGCTTCAAGAATTCTAACGAAATGAGCCCTCTGAGCCTCATTCATATATTCTTCACCTTTTTTCTCAATATAAGGGGGAAACCCTCCTTGAGTCGTGGTGGGTGCCGTTATCGCTACTCTTTTCGCGGGCGCTGCTTTTTTCTCTGCTTTAGCTGTTGTCACTGTTCTCTGTTTCTTCATTACTGGAGCGGGTGTTTTTACTGTAGTCGCCTTTTTCTTAACAGCCGTTTTTTTAGGGGCTACTTTTTTAGTGGCCGCCTTTTTAGTGACTGATTTTTTTGCAACTGCCTTTTTAATCGATTTCTTTTTCGCAACCGCCTTTTTAGTGGCAGGAGGTGATTTCTTGAGTGCTTTCTTTTTGACAGCCGCTTTCTTAACAGTTGACTTTTTTACTGCTTTTTTTGTCGCCGCCTTCTTTTTAGCTGCCGCCATTGCGTGATATCTCCCACATGCGCTTGCGAAATAAACCCGGATTTATACCAGAAAGCTTGAAGAGACTCAATGCTTTAGATTGCATAAGATAGCGCAGCAGTCATATGTGGTGCCCATGTTTTTGACTTATTTGAAATGAAAGGTTTTAAATATATGAATAAAGCAGGGTCAGCTGAGCTGTAATCTGCTTATTTTGGGTGCTATTTAAGCGTGGCTTTATCGTCGGGATATTGGTTTATCTGTTTGATAATAAAAGGGTGTTTTTATGGCTGGAGATATTGCCAAGCGGATGTCAGGGATCGGCGCTTTTTATGTGATGGCGCTGTTGCAGCGAGCCAGAGAGCTAGAACGGCAAGGGAAATCTATTATCCATATGGAAGTGGGCGAACCCGATTTTTCAACACCGGCGCCCATCACGCAGGGGGGCATCGCGGCATTAGAGGCGGGCAAAACACATTACACCCCGGCTGTAGGGCTGCCTGAGCTACGTGAACGGATAGCAAGGTTTTACCGTGACCGACTGGGGGTTGAAGTTGCTCCGGAGCGCATTATCATCACCTCCGGGGGGTCAGGCGCACTGCAGTTGGCGCTGGGTGTGACCATCAATGCGGGGGATGGGGTGATGATGGCTGACCCCGGCTACCCCTGTAATCGCCATTTTGTGCGTATGTTTGATGGTGAGGCGCAGTGCCTGCCGGTCGGTGCTGATAGCGCATACCAGCTCAATGCGAGCGCTGTTCGTGCGCAGTGGTTGCCCAACACAAAAGCGGTGATGTTGGCCTCCCCTTCCAATCCTACCGGCACGCTCATTGAGCGTGACGAAATTAGCGCAATCAACGACTTTGTGCAGCAACAAAATGGTTGCCTGATGATCGACGAAATCTACGCCATGTTGAGTTATGAGCAGCCCGCTTACTCACTGCTGAGTGATGCGCCGGATGCCTTTATCATCAATAGTTTTTCAAAATATTTTGGCATGACGGGCTGGCGGCTGGGCTGGCTGATTGCGCCGGAAAAGTATCTCGATGCAATTGATCGCCTTGCGCAAAACATTTTTCTTGCCGCGCCCACAATGGCGCAGCACGCGGCACTCGCCGCATTTGAACCGGCATCAATGGCAATCGTTGAGGCGAGACGTGAAGCGTTTCGGGAACGGCGAGATTACCTGCTGCCTGCATTGCAACAGCTCGGCTTTGAGATCGCCACTAAACCGCAAGGTGCCTTCTATCTTTATGCTGATTGCAGTCGCTTCACTCATGATAGCCACGCCTTTGTGCTCGATATTTTAGAGAAAGTAGGCGTTGCGATAACACCGGGGTGTGACTTTGGTGACCACCGCGCGAACCACCATGTGCGTTTTGCTTATACTACTTCGATTGAAAATCTGCGTGAGGGGGTGGAGAGGCTAACGGATTACCTAGCCCGGCCTTGTAAATCAGAGGTTCCTTAGAGACTTTTTAATATGACTGGCAACAGCCGTTGCTTGATGGGTGGTGGCCGCAGAGATCGCTGTGCCCACTTCACACGATGCTATCTCCACCCCATAAAACTCAATCTCAGCCGGTAGCTCGACCAGTGTCGCGGCAAGTGTGACCCCTTCTCGCAGGCCAATGCCGTGGCTGGAGTGCGATGTGGGCAGCGTTTCCAGTGCAGAGGGTGTTAATGTCAGGTGGTGTAGCGTACCAGCTGCGGCGCCACTCTTCACCGCATCAATAAAAATCAACTGCTCAGTCGGTTGGTACTGGTGTATCCAGTCAATCCCGCTGTGGTCACAACAGATCGCTTTAACCGTTTGCTGCCCCGCCAGTGTTTGCTGTAACTGTTCAATGACCAGCCAGCCAAAACGGTCATCCCCAAAGGGTGAGCCGAAACCGACGATCAAGGTGCTCATCAACGGCGTGACACCCTCAAGTCAAGAAAGTGGGTGGCGCAGGAGATGCAAGGGTCATAATTACGGATCACCTGTTCTGCATGTTGGCGCAGTGTGGCTTCATCATTATCTAACCCCAGTGCTTCCAGCGATAGTCGCAGGTCGGCCTCAATACGTGCCTGATTCTGACTGGTGGGGGGTACTAGTCGTGCCGCGGTGATGATGCCGCTATCATCGATCTCGTAACGGTGCCACAACAGACCGCGCGGGGCTTCAGTGCAGCCATAGGCAGTGCCTGCGATGGGTGTCACTTCGACGGCAGGTGAAGCGGGGCGCCGGTAATCCTCCAGCAGTCGTACCGCCTCAAGCAGGCCGTAATAGACCTCGGCAGCGCGTGCGACGATGTTGTGATAAGGGTTGGAGCTGGGGAAGGCGATATCGATATTGCCGAGCGTCTCTTTCACTTCATCGTGGAGTAAATTGTAGTTAAGGTTAAGCCGCGCCAGTGGTCCTGCGAGGTAAGGCTCGCCATCAAGGTGGCAGTGCAGCGCGGTGGAGTGGGGCACCTGTGACTCTTTAAAGTGCGCCTCAAACTCATTGATTGCGATTTTGTGGCCAGCACTGGAGCGGATGGCAGTACCGCGCATGTTGATTGGGTATTCAAACGGATGTTGCAGGCTGACAGAAACAAAATCCTGCGAGCGCTCGGGGAAGTCAAATGTGGTGACCCACTCAAGCAGTGCCTTTGCATCGGGCAGTGCCGCGCGCAGTTTGTGGAGCAGTACCGCAACGGTTTCGGCTTCCGGCGCTTTATGAAAGCCACCAATTTTCACCCCGATGGGGTTGACCGAACGCGCCCCAAAGAGTTTGATAATCTCATTGCCGAGCCCTTGCAGTTGCAGCCCACGGCGCACTTCATCCGGAAACTGTTTCGCCATTGCCGGGGCGCTTTCAAAACCGAAGAAATCGGGCGCGGCCAGCAGGTGAATATGCAGCGCATGACTCTCAATCCATTCGCCACAGTAATAGACGCGTCGCATCATATCAATCCAGGGTGTGATCTGAGTATTGAACAGTGCCTCAAAGGCGTAGACGGCGCTCATCTGATAGGCGACCGGGCAGATACCGCAGATGCGGGTGACGATGTCGGGGACTTCGTTGTAGTGACGCCCCTCAAGGAACTTTTCAAAGAGTCTTGGTGGTTCAAAGATGCGCAGCTTGAGCTGTGTGATGCGGCCGTTTTCAATGCGGATATCGAGCGCCCCTTCACCTTCGACACGTGCCAGCACCGGCACATTGATGTTGATGGTTTTCTCACTCATCACGCCGCTCGCTATATTTTTGACCGATGGTCTGGAACACCGGTGCATTGTTATTGATGAAGAGGAAGTTGCGTGAAATCTCACTGGCGCTCATCCCCAGCCCTTCAAAACGGCTCGCCAGTGCATTGGGGTTAGGGTTTTCTGCGGGGCCATAACAGGCGTAGCAGCCACGCCCAAACTGCGGGCAGAGCGCCCCACAACCCGTGTTGGTGACTGGCCCCATGCAGGGTTCACCGCGGCTCACCATCACGCAGACCGCCTGACTGCGCTTGCACGCCATGCAGACCTTATCGTGTTCAATCTTAGGCAGTACGCCAAACAGCAGTGCGCGCACCGTGGCGGTGATCTGGTGGCTGCTCACCGGGCAGCCCCACAGCTCAAGGTCGATGCGCACATGGTCAGAAAGTGGCGTTGAAGTGGTCAGGCTTTCGATATGTTGTGGCGAGGCGTAGATCGCATCGATCCATGCCTGGCCATCACTCATATTGCGTAGCGCCTGAATGCCGCCACTGGTTGCACAGGCACCCATCGCAATTAAATAGTGGCTCTGCTCACGAATCTTTTTGACCTGTGCCATTTCGCGCGGGGTGGAGATGCTCCCTTCGATAAAGGCGATATCAACGGTGGCGTGCTCATCTAAAATACCGGCCTCGGCAAACTGTTTGATCTCGACCAGTTCTGTGAGCGTGAGCAGCGCCTCGCCCAGATTTAAAATGGCGAGCTGACAGCCGTCACACGAGGTGAACTTGTGAACGGCCACGGTGGGTCTGTTGTGGTTGATCTTCATCAAAACCCCTTGCGCCCAAAGAGCGGTTTGATCTGGTCAAAAGAGAAGACCGGGCCGTCGCGGCAGACGAAGTCAGCACCATACTGGCAGTGGCCACACTGGCTGAGCGCGCACTGCATGTTGCGTTCCATGCTGAGGTAGATCGAGCGCTCTTTGATGTCGCGTAACAGCAACTCATGCACGCAGGCTTGCATCATCCCCTCCGGGCCACACATCATCACGATGGTGTTGTCACTCAGTTGCATCTGGTCAAACAGTTCAACCACTCGTCCAACGTGCCATGGCCATGTTGGGTCGCCCTTGTCGGCGGCGAGAAATACTTCAGTGTTGGGGGTTTTAATCCACTGCTCAAAGCGGTCGCGCCAGATCAGATCTTTGGGCAGCTTCACCCCTTGCAGGATTGTCAGTTTGCCAAATTGTTCGCGTCGTTGGTTGATGTAGTTGATCACTGAGACGACGGGTGCGCAGCCAAGCCCGCCAGTGATCACCAGTACATCGCGCCCTTCGGCTTCAACCATCGGCCAGCCACGCCCATAAGGGCCGCGCAGACCGATGATGTCATTGGCTTTGAGTTGGCTGATGCCGTGGGTCACACGGCCGACGGTGCGGATGGCATGGTCTAACAGGCGCGGTGATTTAGGGTCGGAGACGATTGAGATCGCCACTTCGCCGACGCCATAAAGATAGACCATGTTGAACTGCCCCGGTGCGAAGTGGTAACTGTTGCGCAGCTCAGGGTCGATAAATTCCAACCGCAGGGTGAAGACAGTGCTGCTCTCCTGAATGCGTTCTACAATGCGGGCGCGGTGCGGGCGGTGAGGGTTATGCATCATCTGCAACACCCCTGTTGTCACTTAAAATGGTGAGTTCTTCGATGATGTCGATCCCTGCAGGGCACCAGCTGATGCAGCGCCCGCAGCCGGTGCAACCGGAGCGCCCCTGCTGGTCGTGCCAGCTGGCGAACTTGTGGGTGAGCCACTGACGATAGCGCAGACGGGTGTCGTTGCGCAGTGTGATGCCGTGCATGTAACTGTGCCCCTGGGTGAAGCAGGAGTCCCATTCGCGCAGCTGTTCTGTGCTGTTGCCATCGAGTTGTGGTGCTGCTTGCTCGCTATAACAGAAGCAGCTGGGGCAGACGGCGGTGCAATTACCACACGAGAGGCAGCGGCTGGCGATGTCGTCCCACTGGGGGTGGTCGAGGGCATTGAATAGTGTCTCTCGCATGTTTTGTGACGGTACAGCGCGTTGCTGCTGTGTGGCATTGGCCTCACGTTGCGCGGCTTCATCAAGTTGCGCCGGGTCTGCGCTGTTCAACGCAAGCGGTTTGATGAACTGCTTTCCCTGCAATGAGCCGCTGACAATAATGAAGCCGTGTTCAATTTCAGTCATCGCGATATCAAATCCATGCTCGCATTTAGGGCCATCGCCGCAGCTGACACAGAAGCAGGTATCGGCTGCGCGGGTGCAGTTGATCGCAATGATAAAGAGGTGACGGCGACGCTCGGCATAAAAAGGGTCTGGGGTCTGTTCGATCGACAAAAAGTGTCGATCCTGAAGCGCCAGTGCAGCAAGATCGCAGGCGCGAGCACCGATGATGGCGACCTTTTCTGTGCTGTTTTCAGGGTTTTTAAAGTGGATGGCACCGGTGGCGTCACGTGTGGCACGCCACAAAATCTCGCGCGGTTTGAATAGCAGCGGTTTGATCCCTTGCGGCGTGGAGACCCAGTCGAACCAGCGTTGCGAGCCATTTTCTTTTAGGCGATAACTGCCGGGCGCGTGGTGATCTTCAACCCCTTGTGGCAGCTCCTCAACGGTGTTAAGTGGTGCGTAGACAATCGCACCGTCACACAGCTGTGGGCCGTATGTCTTGTGGCCAGCCTGGTGCAGACCATCGAGTAGCCGTTGCAGTTGGTCGCGGGGTAGAAACTGAGGTGATAAGGGCTGGGTCATGCTGGTTGATTCCCTGCTTCAACAGATCCGAGGTAGCGGCTCATCTTCCAGCTCTTCGATGATGCGTTGCCCGCCGAGTGGTGTCTCAAGCATAACATAGGGGAGGGCGCTGGCAATCTCACCGATGATGGCGGCATTGCGGCCATCGGGCAGGGCGCGCAGTGCATCCAACGCTGCACTGGCCTGATGTTTATCGATGACGGCAACCACGCGCCCTTCGCATGCAAGATAGAGCGGATCGTAGCCAAGGATTTCACACACTGATGCCACTTCGTCGCGGACCGGAATCGCATCTTGTTTCAGGTGTGCGCCAAGACTGGTGGCGTGGTGGATTTCATGCAGCACCGTTGCAAGCCCGCCTCTGGTGGGGTCGCGCATAAAACGCAGTCCGCTAAATTTTAGCAATGCGTCTGTGAGCGGCTGTACGGAGGTGGCATCCGACTGCAACGCACCCTGCAGGCCAAACGCTTCACGCGCCAGCATCACTGCGGTGCCGTGGTCGCCAATTGAGCCACTGATGATAATCACGTCGCCTGACTTGATCTGTGACATTGCGAGTGTCAACGAACTGCGCTTGATGCCGATGGCGCTGGTGGCGAGGTAGAGTCCGCTCCCTTCACCGCGTCGCACCACTTTGGTGTCGCCGGTGACGACCTTGACGCCACACGCCGCTGCCGCACGCGCCATACTGATGACGATGCGCTCCAGTTGTGCGATCGCCAGCCCCTCTTCAATAAAGGCGTTGAGGCTGAAATAGAGCGGTATCGCGCCCGAAACTGCAAGATCGTTGACGGTGCCGTGTATCGCCAAAGAGCCGATATCGCCGCCGGGGAACTCCAGTGGGTCAACGGTGAAACCGTCGGTAGTGAATAGAAGCTGCTCCTCTGCGAGCGGTTGCGGAAAAGTGAGCGTGGCCGCATCGCACTGAGTGTCGAGTGCCGCATTGCCAAGGTGGTGTGCAAAAATCTCTGTGATCAGGGCGCGCATGTGACGACCACCGTTGCCGTGAGCGAGGGTGATGTGTCCCGCCCGATGAATGCCCTTTTTCATCACTGCGCACCCGCTTCGATGATCTGCCCAAAACAGAGCGCGGCATCATTGCACGGCAGTTGTTGTGGTAGATAGACCTCAAAGCCTTCTGCTTTAAGCAGCGCAATCGCTTGCTCCGTTAGCAGGCCGTTCTGAAACACGCCGCCGCTAAGCCCCACCGAGAACTGGCCATGTTGCTGGCGTAGCTGAGTGGCCTGATCACAGATCGTGAGTGCAAGCGTCGTGTGAAAATGTGCGGCGCGTTGAGCGACAGACATTTCTTGATTCTTGAGTGCGCTGAGTAGCGGCTGCCAGTCGCTGACGAGAACACCTTTATCGTTAATGTCAGAAGGCAATGGGGCTGCTTGGTGTGCGACAGCTGTTGCTGCGGCGCGCTGTAGTAACATGGCCGCCTGACCTTCAAAGGTGGCGTGGTCGATTAACCTGAGCAGTGATGCTGCACCATCAAAGAGACGCCCGATGGATGAGGTGAGTGGTGCATTGATCTCTTTCTGCCAGGCGTTATATAACAGCTTCGACTGTGGGTGGTGTTCCCATCGATCCCCCGCCTGCCAGCAGAGTGAAGCGGCAGATCGCCACGGTTCACGTGCGGCACGCTCACCACCGGGGAGACGAAAAGGTCGCAGGGTCGCAACGCGTTGCCAGTGGCCGGGGGTGCCGAACAGCGCTTCGCCCCCCCAGAGTGTCCCATCCTCACCCAACCCCGCACCATCCCAGGTAAAAACGAGGCTGGCGCCTTTGATGTTAAATTCACCGGCAACGGCTGAGGCGTGGGCGCGATGGTGAAAGACCTGCCTCAGCGGCAAGCCACACGCCTCGGCCCAACGGCTGCTGCGGTAGCTTGTGTGGGCGTCACAGACAACCCCTGCGGCGCTGATACCAAAGTCGTTTTGCAGCGATTCAATTGTTTCTGTAAAGCGCGTAACAGCGCGGGGTGAGTCGAGCTCGCCGATGTGTGGCGAGATGACAATGCGGTGATCCCACGCGAGGGCGATGGTGTTTTTCATCTGGCCGCCCACGGCAAGCAGTGGTCTATCGAGCGCAAAAGGCAGTATCAATTCAAGCGGCGTATGGCCGCGCCCGAGACGCATAGGGCGAGCGCTGTGATTGATGACCTGAAAGAGGCTGTCATCGACCGCATGTGTGATCTCTCGGTTGTGATGCAGAAAGGCGTCGGCGATGTGGCCGAGTCGTGCCTCGACCTCATCGGCCTCGGTCATCACCGGTTCTTCGCTGATGTTGGCTGAGGTGGCAATCAGCGGTTTACCAAAATCATTCAGGATCAGGTGGTGCAGTGGGCTATAGGGCAGCAGTGCGCCGATGCGATTGATACCCGGCGCAATGAGTGCGGAGAGCGTTATACCAATATGCTTTTCACACAACACAATGGGGTGGCTGTTATCACAGAGTAATTCTGCGGAGATGTCATCGATGATCAATTCACGCCGGGCACTGTTCAGGTTATCGAACATCACTGCTAGCGGTTTATCGGGGCGTCCTTTTTGTGAGCGAAGCTTTTCGATCACTTGGTCATTGTTGGCAGCGCAGAGCAGGTGGTAGCCACCGACCCCTTTGACTGCAACGATTTTGCCCTTGTCCAGTCGGTCGACTGTTTTTTGCAATGCGGCGGTGGTGTTATCGACCCGTTTTTCATTTTCGATAAAGGTCAGTTGTGGGCCACACGCGCCGCAGGAGATCGCTTCGGCGTGAAAGCGGCGATCAGACGGGTTGTTGTATTCATGTTCACACTGTATGCAAAGCGGAAACTGCGCCATGTGGGTATTGGCACGGTCATATGGGAGCTGTGTGATTGCGCTGTAACGTGGTCCGCACTGGGTACAGCTGATGAAAGGATAGCGGTAGCGGCGGTTGTGTGGATCGTTGAATTCATTGAGGCAGTCGGGGCAGCAGTTAAGGTCGTGGGGGGGGGCGATGTGTTGGCCATCGTCTCTGCTGTCAATGATAGTGAAGCCACTAGTGCTGTCACCCTCTCTGTGCATGAATGATAAGGCCGCTGTTTCAACCACCTGTTGATATACAATTTTGGGTACTGATATTTCGGGGGCCGCTTCAATCAATCGAGTGACAAATAGATCGAGATCGCTCTCCTCCCCACGAGCAAAAACCTCCACCTCCCCGCGTCGATTTCGTACCCAGCCAGCGATGCCAAGCGCTGTCGCAATGCGATAGAGATGCGGGCGAAAGCCGACCCCCTGCACACAACCGGCGACGCGCAGGTGAATTGCCTTGGTTGCATTGCCGTTATCGATAGTGCCGGGTTGGGTCATTGATCTATTATGCTTGTTTGTGCGCTAACGTTTTATGCAAGCCGTTGGCCCACCAGATGCGGCACGCCCCTTCATCGGAGACCATGCAGGGGCCAATAGGGGTTGACGGTGTGCAGGCGCTACCGTAGAGGCGGCACTGGTTGGGGTAACACTTTCCGAGCACGACCTGGGCGCAGTCGCAGCCGGGCGGCATGTGATGGTTTTGATCGTTATTGATCGCATATTGAGAAAAGTGGATGTGGGCATCATGGGCGCACGCACTTTTATTCAAGGCGTAACCTGATGCGGGGATGGTGCCGATGCCACGCCAACGGCTATCGACGACATTCATTGTCTGTTCTATCAGCTGTTGTGCTATGCGGTTGCCCGCTGTTGTGACAACGGATGGATAACAGTTCTCAAGTTCTGCTTTCCCACGCTGCTTTTGTGTGATGACGGAATAGATCGCCGCGAGCAGTGAGGCCGCATCAAAACCTGCAACTGCCACCGGCAGTTGATGCTGGTCAGCGACAAAACGCCACTCATCACTCCCCATCACAGCGCTCACGTGCCCCGGTGCAATTAAGGCGTCAAAGCCTGGTCGTTCATCGCTTAACAGGTGAGCCACGGCAGGCCAGGTACGGCGCGCGGCGAGCAGCAGTAACAAGTTATCGGGAATCCCCTCAGTGATTAACGCAGCCGTGGGCGCGGTGGTGGTTTCGAACCCTGCCATAAAAAACAGCACCTGTTGATTCGGGTGTTGCAGTGCAATCAAACGCGCTTCAATGGGAGATGCGATGGGGCGGATGTCACCACCGCATGCGCGCGCCTGTTCCAGCGAGCGGGGTTCAGCTTTGGCGGCATTGATCGGAACACGCATCATGTCGCCAAAGGTGACCACGATGGCCGATTCATTGAGTGCAATGTTCATCGCCATTGCGATCGCCTCTTCAGGGCAGATACAGACCGGGCAGCCGGGGCCGGGGATCAATTCAATCTTGCTGGGCAGAAGGGTGCGCAGCCCCGCTTGGTTGAGCGCACGCTCATGACCACCGCAGACGTTCATGATTTTGATGGTCTCGGTGATTTTAAGGGCGTTGATCCTGTCGAGCCACAGTTTTGCGTCTGCTGTTGACATGTTTAAGCGTCCGTTGTTTTATTGGTCTGGTGGCTTGCTAACCATTCAAGCCAGCCATCGATGCCCATGCCACTTTTGGAGGAGAGCTGAATCACGGGTGCACAGCTCGAAACAGCTTTAAAGTAGTCAGTCGCCTGCTGTGGGTCGAAGTCGTCAAGTAGTGGCAGCAAGTCGCATTTAGTGATTAACATGAGGTCTGCCACGCGGAAGATCACCGGGTACTTTGCCGGTTTGTCATCGCCCTCAGTCGTTGATAGTAGGGTGACATTGCGGTGCTGTCCAAGGTCGAAACTGGCGGGACAGACGAGGTTGCCAACATTTTCGATGAAGAGCAGATCGATCTGTTCGAGATCAAGTTGTTGCAAGGCGCTGTTGACCATCTCGGCATCAAGGTGACAGGCGCTGCCGGTCGTGATCTGGATGGCCGTGACCCCTTTGGCACGGATACGCTTGGCATCGTTTTCTGTTTCAAGGTCGCCCTCAATGACTGCGATGCGATAGCGGCTGGCGAATGCATCGATGGTGCGCTCAAGCAGTGCAGTCTTCCCTGAGCCAGGGGATGACATTAAGTTGATGGCAGTGATGTTGTGTTGCCTCAACTGTTTTCGATTGCGCTCGGCTTGTTGATTGTTTTCAAATAACAATGAGCGGTGTACATTAATCACCGTTGAGGTGGTGGCTGCTGTTTTGAGTAGCGCACGCTCCCCGTTGTGGACGGTGTGGTTTTTGTTGTGATGACAGCCGCAATCACTGCACATCATGTTGCTCATTATTTCGGGGCTGTTTAATAATAATGTTCTCTAACCTCAACTCATCGCCGCATAAAAGCTGTGTTGCTCTATTTTTGCAGTGATGACAAGTAAGGCGGTGCTGCTTAATCACGCTCGTCTGGCCGCACTCAGTGCATAGCACCGTTGCTGCGAGGGTGGTGATCTCAAGTGTCGCATGCTGTGCTGTCGTACCCTGTGCAACAATGGGGAACGCACGCCTTAATAATTCAACTTCGATGCCTGCCAAAGCGCCAATTTTTAGATGGATTGATTTCACAGCTTGTGCCTGATGTGCCTCTGAAATTTGCATCACTTGCTGCAGCAAACCACGGCAGAGCGAGAACTCATGCATTGAGCTGGCCTTTGTCGTGATTGTGGATTTCACTGTCGATTTCCCATGCTAGCCGAGCCGCATCGGGATCAATTTTCTGGATCGCATAGCCCACATGAACCAGCACATAATCTCCCGGCTTAAGTTGTGTGGCTTGCAGCATAAAGATGTTGACCTCACGCTCAATCCCCCTTGCTACACAGCGTGCAAGCGTGTCATTAATCTGTTTTATCTGCATTGGAATAGCAAGGCACATCGTATTAGATCTAAATAGTTTTCGTTATGGGCGGAATTTTATGCTTAGATTGATGCTATGAATATAGCACGTTCTCTATTTTAAGCGACGTGAGTATTGCTGCGCTGATACTTAAAAAATCACTCTTTTTTGTTGGCTGGTTCTTCCAGTGATCTTGCCAATTTTTCGATGGGTTCCAGAATCTCGGGCGCTTTTCTTCCACTGCTGACCCCCATTTCAGTGAACTTGCGTGCGCCACTCAGTACTTGGCGCTCAAATGAGCCGACAGCTTTATTGTAATGTTCTAGGCTGCTGTTAAGTCCTTTGCCCACTTTGTTCATATGGGCGGTAAAAGTGCAGAGGCGTTTATAAAGGTCTTCACCGAGGTCGCGAATTTTTTCAGCATTGTCGGTGATCACTTGTTGGTTCCAGCCGAAGGCCACGGCGCGCAGCAAAGCAACTAGGCTGGTTGGGGTGGCGAGAATCACCTTCTGTTTAAGTGCATCTTCCAGCAATGCGCTATCTTTCTCGAGCGCTGCGCTGAGAAAATGGTCGCCGGGAATAAAAAGCACAATGAAGTCCGGGCTCTGCTTGAACTGCTCCCAGTAGGCTTTGCTTGCAAGTTCACGGATGCGCTCACGTACCTTGCGCGCGTGATGTAGCAGGTGCTGTTCTCGTTGTGCATCGCTATCCGCCTCGATCGCATTAAGGTAAGCGTCGAGCGGCGTTTTTACATCGATCACAATTTCGCGCCTGCCCGGCATGCGCACAATCATGTCGGGACGAATGTTGCCTTCGTCTGTTTCTGTGTGCTCTTGTTCAAAGAAGTCACAATGTTCCACCATTCCAGCAAGTTCTACTAGGCGCTTTAGGGTCAGCTCACCCCATTGCCCGCGCACCTCTGGGCGGCGCAGTGACTTCACCAAGTTACGCGTTTCACCATGCAGCAGCTGTTGTGTTTGCGCCATGCTTTCGAGGTGCTTGCTGATCGAACCGTAAGCTTCTTTTCGGTCGTGCTCAATTTCGCGAATTTGCTTCTCGGTTTTTTCGAGCACCTCTTTAATGGGTTTAACAAGGTGTTCGATCGATTGCTCTCTTTTGGCAAGATCCCCTTGTGCCTGAACGTTAAACTGCTTGAGATTCTCTTGGGCAAGTTTCAGAAACTGTTCATTATTATTTTTGAGTGCCTCACTGGAGAGCGCGCTAAAGGTTTCATTAAGTTGGGCTTTGGTTTTTTCCAGCATTTCGATTTTTTCATTAGCACTATTTTTTTGCATCTCCAATGTGGCGGTCAGTGTACTGTTTTCACGTTGTAACGCAGTGATCTGTTTTTGCGTGCGCAGGTGTGCCAGTAGTGCGCCGATGAGCAGTGAGATGATGGCGGTGATTGCGATGGCAAGGATGGTTGTGCTCTCCATAGTACTCCCTAAATTTGGTTGAAACGTTGTTGCCATACGAGGATTTCATCGGCGTGTTCAATCATGCCATCTGCCCCCCATGTGGCGGGGTCATCACCGTCATCAATATAGCCAAAGCGTGCGGCAAGTGTTTTCATTCCGGCACGTTGCCCCGCCTCGATATCACGTTTTGCATCGCCCACATAGAGGCACTCATCAGCACTTACCCCCATTAGCTTGCAGGCGTGAAGCAGTGGCTGTGGGTGAGGTTTTTTATTTTCGACGGTGTCGCCGCTCACGATGCAGGCAGCGCGGTGCGCAAGCCCCAGCTCTTCCATCAGCGGGTTGGTGAGCCACGAGGGTTTATTGGTGACGACTCCCCACCGCTGATTGCGCGTCTCTAGGGTGTCGAGCAGTGTCGCCATGCCGGGGAAAAGCACAGTTTTATGAGTGAGGTGGTTTTGATAGATTTCTAAAAACTGCGCGGTGAGTTGCTTGAATTTATTCGCCGGTAGTGCATCGCCAAAGCCAAGTTCGATCAGAGCATTGGCACCGTGCGAGACCTGTGCGCGCGCTTGTTCAAAGGGTAGCGGCCTGCGCCCTTCATTTTTTAACAGCGTGTTAAGTGTGAATACAAGGTCTTGTGCTGTGTCGGCCAAGGTGCCGTCAAGATCGAGCAGAATCTGTTTAATGAGGGTGTGGTTTGCGCTCACGTTGGATTTAAAGCGCAGTCTGTTGTGTGTGCATCATGTAGTTCACATCGATGTCACTGCCGATGGCGTAACGCTTATTGAGTGGATTGTAGCCGAGGCCGGTGATGTTTCGTGTGGTTAGCCCGGCTGCGCGCCCCCATGCGCTGAGTTCGGAGGGGCGGATAAACTTGGCAAAATCATGCGTGCCCTTGGGGAGCATTTTTAGCAGATATTCAGCGCCGACAATGGCAAACAGATAGGCTTTGGGGTTGCGGTTGATGGTCGAGAAAAAGAGGTGGCCGCCGGGTTTAACTAATGTGGCGCAGGCATGGATCACCGATGCAGGATCGGGCACATGTTCCAGCAGCTCCATGCAGGTGACAACATCAAAACTGTGTGGGTGCTGCTCTGCAAAGGCCTCAGCGGTGGTGCGCTGGTAGTCGACCTCAAGGTTGGACTCATAGAGGTGTAGCTTAGCGACTTCAATCGAGGGCTCGGACATATCGATGCCGCACACAGTTGCACCGCGCTGCGCCATACTTTCACTGAGAATGCCGCCGCCGCAGCCGACATCAATCACTCTTTTGCCAGCGATGCCGTTTGAGTGCTCATCGATATAATTGAGGCGCAGCGGGTTGATCTCATGCAGGGGTTTGCACTCGCCGTTCGCATCCCACCAGCGGCTGGCCATCGCCTCAAATTTGGCCACTTCATTGGGGTCGACATTGTGGGCTATCGTGGCGTTAGCATCGTTTCTGTTTTCTGCTTGCGGCATTATTGTTCTCTTCAAACTTAAATTAATTTATGGTTGCTTCTGCTCGCCGTCGGCGATTTTTTTGCGCCACTGCCGTGTCTTTTCGAGGATGTGATGCTCGTCTAATGTGGTCAGTGCGCGTGCTTTTAACAGGTGGCGCCCGTTGACCCAGACATCACTTACTTTATCACGATTGGTGGCGTAGACGATCTGTGAAATGGGGTGGTAGAGCGGTTGGGATTCTAGCTCGCCAAGGTCAACCGCCACCACATCGGCGGCTTTGCCCACGGTGAGCGAGCCGATTTCGTGCGCTAGCCCGAGTGCGCGCGCACCGTTGAGTGTGGCCATTTGCAGTGCCGTTGCAGCAGGAATGGCACTGGCATCGCCAGCGACCGCTTTGGCCAGCAGGGCTGCGGTACGCATCTCACCAAACATGTCGAGGTCGTTATTGCTGGCGGCACCGTCGGTGCCGAGCGCGACATTGACCCCCGCTTGGTGCAGTTTATGCAGCGGGCAGAAACCGCTGGCAAGTTTGAGATTCGATTCAGGGCAGTGAACCACATGTGCCCCTGCGGTAGCGAGCTGCCCAATTTCATCTGCCGACAGTTGCGTCATGTGGACGGCGACCAGACGCGGTGTGAGCAGCCCTAAGGTTTTGAGCCGCTCGATGGGGCGTTGGCCGTGCTGCTTTTCAGCATCACTCACTTCTTGTGCCGTTTCATGCAGGTGAATATGCAGGGGCACATCGAGCTCTTCGGCGTACATCTGTAACTGTTTGAGTGGCTCGTCGGAGACGGTATACGGTGCATGGGGTGCAAAGGTGGTGGAGATCAAAGGGTCGTGGCGGTAGTCATCATGTACTTTAAGCCCTTTGGAGAGATACTCATCTGGGCCGCTCGCCCATGCGGTGGGAAAGTCGATCATGATCAGCCCGATGGCGGCGCGCATACCGCTCTGGCTTGCGACATGGGCGGCCTCATCGGGGAAGAAATACATGTCACTGAAACAGGTGGTACCCCCGCGCAACATTTCGGCGATCGCGAGGCGGGTGCCGTCATGGACAAAATCACCGCTTCCCCATTTTTCCTCGGCAGGCCAGATGTGATCATTGAGCCACTCCATCAGTGGCATATCATCAGCAAGCCCGCGGAAGAGTGACATGGCAGCGTGGGTATGAGTATTGATCAGCCCTGGAATAAGCGCATGTTCATCAAGGGTCAGTTCGTTTTTCCCCTGATACTGTTGGCGTGCTTCGCTGCTGGGCAGAATCGCGATGATGCGGCCGTCATCCATCGCCAAGCTGTGGTTTTGAAGCACTTGGTCAGCCGGTTCGACGGGGATGATCCAGCGGGCGTGAATGAGGGTGTCAATCTGTTTCATGAGCTGTCCGTAGATGAGAACAGGCTGAAGTATAGCTCAGATTATACGATTACGGAGGCGTGACCGGGGCAGTGGCACCTCACTGGGGCGCTTAACGCCCCTTTTATTCGGCCGCAAGTGGGAATGCTCAGGCAGATTTACAGCCGCGATATTCACTGAAGATACCCATGGTCACCTGTCGCTCACTTTTGCTTAGTCCCGAACTCTCCATTGCAGCAAGAATCGTCTCGGGTGGCACGCAGTGTTCAATCGTATCCCAATAATAACGCATCAACTCTTGTGCTTCACTGCTGCGCCGGGCAATTTTGGTGATCGTGGGTACAACGATTTTCATGTAAAACTTAAGTGCAGCCAAACCGGGCTTGGAGGCCGGGCGGCTGATCTCAAGCAGCAAAATTTTACCACCAGGTTTGAGCACTCTCATGTACTCGGAAAATAACATTTCCAAGTCGGCCACATGGCGTAGCGCATACCCCATGGTGACGAAATCAAAGGTGTTCGATTCAATCGGCAGTTTTTCACCAAGCCCCATGATGGCTTGCTTGACGCCCAATTTAGTGGCCTCACTCAACATGCCTTTGCTGGGGTCTACGGCGACGACGAGCCCCTCACTGCCTACAATCTCCTGTGCAGGCAGTGAGACTACGCCGGTGCCAGCACCGACATCCAGCACTTTCATGCCGGGTGTGAGCCCCGCGCGCAGTAGTGCGGTGCGCCGGTAATATGTGCCTGAGCCAAAGCTCATGACATTGACGATCCAGCGGTAATGTTTTGCAGATGAGTCAAACATTTCATCGACCCGCTGACGGCGCGCCTTTTCATCGGCATAGTACTCGGGTAAAACAGGGTGCGGGGCAAGGCGCTCTTTCTCTAAGTCCATCATGAGTCTCAATAAAGTTATTTATAAAAGTGATGTTTCAATTTTATGGCTCTGCTTACCACCATGTTTTGAGCTGCGTAATATATTACTACGTTCCGAAATAAAACATCATTCGATTTTACAAACGCGTTTATAAAATAAAATGGATGCGAATATTCTTATATTTGGCGTAGCTAGCCAGCGGTTTGTGGCTTATTGGCAAGTAAATTTTTTGGGAAGGGGGGGTTACAGCGCAGCCTGTTTCTGGATTAAATAGAGTTCGACGCGTCGATTACGTTTACGCCCATTGTGCGTCCAATGTTCATCGGTCGGGTGCCCTTCGCCCCAACTCACCGTATGCAGCAGTGTGGTAGGCACCCCCATGTGGCGGAGATATTCACGTACCACAAAGGCGCGTTTAGCAGAGAGTTTGGCGTTGTAGTGATCGCTAGCTGTTTTGTCGGCATGGCCATTAATTAAGAGGCGCTCAGCGGCGCTGTTATTTTGCAGAGCGGCCGCCACATCATTAAGGATTCGTTTTGCTTGATTGTCTAGCGCAGTACCGTTATGGGCGAACAGCACGCTGTTCAGGGTGATGAACGCTAACGGTTTTTCTCTTGGGGTGAAAATGTCGATATCCGGAGGCTTGATGAGGGTGCTTGTGATGGCTGGCTCACGGGTCTTGATAGCCTGCTCCGGTTTGGGTGCTGCGTGAGGAGGTGCGAGGGCGCTGTTTTTTTGCACAGGCGGCTCGCTTACAATGACAACCACTTTTTTATCAGCGGAGGCGCTCACAGGCAAAAGAAGTGAGACAAGCAGCAGGGGGGCGCTGGTGAGCCATTTTAAAGCATTTTTTCTGTTCATAATTCCAATATCGGCCATCTTTGGGGCTGCCTTAGCCTTAACACAGCGGCATTCATCTGCGGTAAGATATCGCCGCTTAATCTATTAAAAAACTATCGTTAATCACAGGTGTGGAGTGTTGGACATGGCGCAGCAGGTTGATCAGGTTCGAGCAGTCATTTGGGAAAAGGGCGCTTTAAAGTTGTTGGATCAGCGCCTTTTGCCGTTGCAGCAAGTCTATATAACGTGTGCCGATGTGGCTGCGGTGGCGGATGCTATTCGTAACATGGTCGTGCGTGGTGCGCCTGCCATCGGCGTAGCTGCTGGGTATGGTGTCGCCATGGCAGCGGTGGCTCGTTATCGTGCTGGTGCAAACAGCTGGCAAGAGGCGATTGAGGTCGATTTAACACTGCTGGCAGCATCACGCCCAACGGCGGTTAATCTTTTTTGGGCGATTAAGCGTATGCGCGCACTGATTGAAACCGTTAAGGGTGATCCGTGTGAGACGCTGGTGGCCGAGGCATGCCGCATCGATGCCGAAGATCTGGCCGCGAATCGCCACATGGGCGCGCTGGGTGCAGCGCTAATCGAGGCGCGCTGTGCAGTGATGACCCACTGCAATGCCGGTGCGCTTGCCACCGCCGGTTACGGCACCGCATTGGGGGTGATTCGTGCGGCACATGCGGCAGGTAAGGTAAGCCAAGTTTATGCCGATGAGACTCGCCCGTGGATGCAAGGCTCACGCCTCACCGCATGGGAGTTGTTGCACGATGGCATTCCGGTAACGCTGCTGGCCGATGGTGCGGGGGCGCACCTGATGAAACAGGGCGAGGTGAAGTGGTTGATCGTTGGCTCGGATCGGATCGCCGCCAACGGTGATGTTGCCAATAAAATTGGCACCTACCATGCGGCAATCAGTGCCGGTTATCACGGCGTGAAGTTGATGGTGGTGGCACCG
>JALSHQ010000196.1 GCA_026982145.1 Gammaproteobacteria bacterium
CCGCATCGAGGCAGGCGAAGATTTTGCGCAGCTAGCACAACGCTATTCCGATGATACTGGCAGCGCACACAATGGTGGTGACCTTGGCTGGGTGAGCCCCGGGGTGATGGTGAAACCCTTTGAAGAGACGATCTTTGGTCTGCAAGATGGTGAAATTAGCGTGCCGTTTGAGAGTCAGTTCGGTTGGCATATGGCGCAAGTGCTTGAGCGCCGTGATTTTGATAACACCGAAGCGCACAATGATGCAAAGGTGAGAGACCTAATTTTTCAGCGCAAGTCTGAAGAAGAGCACCTTAACTGGCTACGAAAAATACGTGAAGAGGCTTATGTTGAGTACCGCCTTGGCGACTAGCGCAGGCTTAGTCGCACCACTTGCGATTACTGCAGGTGAGCCAGCGGGTATCGGCCCAGATCTCTGCATACAGTTAGCGCACGAATCACTGCCCGTAGAGTGGGTGGTGGTGGCAGACCTCGAACTGTTGCGCCAACGTGCGCGGCAACTAGGCATTACTGTGAATGTTGAACGGTATGACCCTGCCGCTTCGCCTTCAGAGGTGCCCATTGGCACCATCAGGGTTGTGCCGGTGAATTGTCCGCAGCGAGATGTTTGTGGCCAGCCTGATACCGCTAATGTTGATTACCTGCTTGAAACCTTGCGGGTTGCCGTGCGTGGCAGCCTTGCGGGTGACTTTTCTGCAATGGTGACCGGGCCACTCCATAAAGGGGTCATTAACGAAGCGGGCATTCCATTTAGCGGCCATACTGAATTTCTTGCGCAAGAGAGTGATACCCAGCAGGTGGTGATGATGTTGGCAACGGAAGGGTTACGCGTGGCACTCGTCACTACTCATCTGCCGTTGTGCGAAATCAGCGCGGCCATTACGCCTGCAGTGTTAGAGGGCAATCTTCGCACCCTTGAGCAGGCGTTAACAAAATATTTTGGGATATCAGCGCCGCGTATTCTGGTGTGTGGCTTGAACCCTCACGCCGGGGAAGCGGGGCACTTGGGTAGTGAAGAGCAGCAGACGATTATTCCGGTGATGGAAAAGTTGCGTGCAGAGGGGCTCCAATTACAGGGGCCGCTGCCAGCTGATACTGCTTTTATTCCAGCAAATATAGCCGCGTCTGATGTGATTGTAGCGATGTATCACGACCAAGGGTTGCCCGTCTTAAAGCACCTCGGTTTTGGCAATGCGGTCAATATCACTTTGGGGTTGCCCTTTATTCGTACCTCGGTGGATCATGGTACGGCGTTTGATTTGGCCGGTAAGGGTGGCGCAGATATTGGCAGTTTGCACACAGCCATCAATACGGCGATTGAGATGTATCGCCATCGAAAGGCAAGCTAACCATGAGCCAACACCGCGCACGTAAACGTTTTGGGCAGAATTTTTTGCATGATGATGCTGTCATCCTACGCATCATCAACGCCATTGCCCCGCGTGCGGGTGATCACTTGGTTGAAATAGGCCCCGGCCAAGGCGCTTTGACAACATTACTGCTAGATGAACTCGGCGAGATGAATGCAGTAGAGCTTGATCGTGATCTCGTGCCAGTGCTTGAAAAAAATTGCGCGCCACATGGCGCATTGAAAATTCACAATGTCGATGCGTTGAAATTCGATTTTTCTGCATTGGCAAACGAGCCATCATCATTGAGGGTGGTGGGCAATCTACCCTATAACATCTCGACACCATTGATCTTTCACCTGTTGTCACAGGCACACGCTGTTCGAGATATGTATTTCATGTTGCAGCGCGAAGTGGTCGAGCGGCTGGCCGCAGCACCGGGCACCCGTGCCTATGGCCGACTTAGTATTATGGTGCAGTACCGTTGTGATGTGGAACTACTTTTTATCGTTGGCCCAGAGTCGTTTGATCCGATGCCAAAGATTGATTCAGCAATTGTCAGGCTGACACCGCGCAGTGAGCCCGCAGTTAAAGTGGACGATGAAGTGCTGTTTGCCAAAGTCGTCACTCAGGCTTTTTCACAGCGCCGAAAAACAATTCGCAACACGCTTAAACCATTTATGACAGGGGATGAAATTAGCTCACTGGATATTGACCCCGGTCTACGCGCTGAAGTGTTAGACCTTGAAGCCTTTGCACGGCTGACAAACTTTATCAGCAAAAATCAGATTGATAAATAATTCCGACTAATCGATTCAGGGTAAAAAACACCATAAAAAAAGCCCCGCCAAAACTGGCGGGGCTTTTTGTTTCTACAGGGTTTGTAGAGACAGCTTACATCATGCCGCCCATTCCACCCATGCCGCCCATTCCACCCATGGCAGCTGCTGCGGCTGCATCATCAGCACCATCGCTTGGCGCATCCGCAACCATTGCTTCGGTGGTGATCATCAGGCCAGAGACAGACGCTGCATGCTGCAGTGCTGAACGGGTGACCTTGGTTGGATCCAGTACGCCGGCTTCAATCATGTCAACATACTCACCGGTAGCTGCGTTGTAACCGTAGTTACCGCTGCCTTCAGCAACCTTGTTCAGTACCACAGAGGCTTCTTCACCTGCGTTGGTCACGATCTGACGTAGTGGCTCTTCTAGGGCGCGGCGCAGGATTGCAATGCCGATGTCTTGGTCATGGTTGCCACCCTTGAGTCCTTTGAGCGCATCAACAGTACGAACCAGTGCAACGCCACCACCAGGAACCACACCTTCTTCTACCGCTGCGCGAGTGGCGTGCAGTGCATCTTCAACGCGTGCTTTTTTCTCTTTCATCTCAACTTCGGTGGCTGCGCCCACTTTGATCACGGCAACACCGCCCGCTAGTTTGGCAACACGTTCTTGCAGTTTTTCACGATCGTAATCAGAGGTGGTCTCTTCGATCTGTGCACGAATGGTGTTAACGCGCCCTTCAATATCTGCCGCATTACCTGCGCCATCGATGATGGTGCTGTTATCTTTGCCGACTTGAATTTTCTTGGCAGAACCCAGCTCTTCAAGAGTTGCTTTCTCAAGTGAAAGACCCACCTCTTCAGAGATCACTTGGCCGCCAGTCAGTACTGCGATATCTTGCAGCATCGCTTTACGACGATCACCAAAACCTGGCGCTTTAACGGCCGCAACTTTTACGATGCCGCGGATGCTGTTAACC
>JALSHQ010000197.1 GCA_026982145.1 Gammaproteobacteria bacterium
TAACTTAAAGCTGCTGGGGGGCGACCCTTTGCCAATGGCAACAGTCGGGAGTGACTTTGCGCCTTATGCCGAATGGATGGATAAGTGCGAAATTAGTCGTGACCATATCAAAGTGATTAGCGACTGTTACACCGGGCAGGCTTTTATTACCACAGACTTGGATGATAACCAGATCACTGCGTTTCACCCCGGTGCAATGAGCATGTCTCATGAAAACCATGTGGCGGATGCAGCGACTGCGACCATTGGCATCGTTTCGCCAGACGGGCGCGACGGCATGATTGAACACGCCAAAGAGTTTGCAGAAGCGGGCGTGCCTTTTATCTTTGATCCAGGTCAGGGAATGCCGATGTTTGATGGCGAAGATTTAATGCGCTTTGTTGAACAGGCGAATTGGGTCACCGTTAATGATTATGAAATGGAGATGCTTCAGCAGCGCACAGGCAAGTCACCGCATGAAATCGCAGAGCGAGTAGACGCGCTGATTGTGACATTGGGCGGCGAAGGCTCACACATCTACGTTAAAGATAAGCGCATCGAGATTCCACCCATCAAAACCTCACAGCTCGCAGACCCGACCGGCTGTGGTGATGCCTACCGTGCTGGGTTGCTCTATGGCTTGATGAACGAGATGGACTGGGAGACCACTGGTCGCCTCGCTTCACTTGCGGGCGGTATCAAGATCGAACACCACGGCACACAGCAACATCGTTACAACCGCGATGAATTTGATGCGCGTTTCGTGAAAGAGTTTGATCGCGCCATCAGTTAGCCTGCCGGTTTTGACTGCACCACATGTTTGAGTGGAGAGAGGTTGATTTCATCCAGCACAGTGCCAGCGCGCGCATTGATGATTAGCGCAATGGCATCGGCCACATCTTCGGGTAACAGGTAGTTAGCCGCATCATCGCCGTGGGTAAAGGTGAGTTTTTCAAAGAACTCACTTTTTACCATGCCGGGGTTAACAATGCTGACCGAGACGCCGCTTTTACTGCACTCATCGCGCAGTGCCTGCGCCAGCCCACGCACAGCAAATTTGGTTGCGCAATAAATACTCCCTTTGCGGCTGCCTTGTAGCGCCGCTTCAGAGCCGATGAAGATAAAGGTGCCACGTTGCTGCTGTTTTAAAATGGGCAAGAAAGCGCGTGCGATGTAGGCCTGGCTGGTGAAATTGAGGTTGATCAGCGCATTGATCTGCTCATAAGAAAACTCTTCCAAAGAACCGAACTGGCCGCGTCCTGCGCAGCAGATCACCGCATCAATATTGCGCTGCTCTTTGGCCAGTTTTTGCAGCTGTGTTGGCAGCGTTGTGATCGCTTCAAGGTCCAGCGTGACGGGTGTGAAGGCATCATCATTGCATGAGAATTTGCTGAAATCCCGTGCGATACCGATCACGCGGTGCCCCGCTTTTAAAAGTTTTATGCAGGTGGCGCGGCCGATGCCTGAGCTTGCCCCTGTGATGAGGATGTTACGTGGTGTCATGTGAGTCACTCAACGGTTTCATGATTTATCAGGCGGTGTGCAGGCAAAAAAGAGGCTTTGTGGAATGTACTGCATGAGCTGTTCATAGCAGAAGCGAGTCATCGCCTCTTCTTGTGGTTGTGGGTAGGTGATCATGCCGCGATTTTCCTCGAAGCGACCCGCAAAGAGCGGCTCATCCGGGTAGAGATTAACCATGTTTTGATGAAAGCCTTTTGGGGTGCGCAGCGTACCGAGGCTTACGGAGTGAATGCAGTCTGCAGGTAGCTTAGAAAAAATCTGTGCAAAGAGTTGTTGGTAGCTCGCTTCAAACCCTTCGTGGTAGATCATCGGGTCAAACCTGAGGCCGAGGCGCCAGCCGTGCTGCTGCAGTTTGATCATCGCTTTGATCCGCTTTTCGACAGAGGGTACGCCATGTTCAAGTGCTTGTGATATCGACTCAGGGGTGAAGCTGTAAGCAACGATACAGTTTTCGATTGGCGTTGATTTTAAGAGTGCGCGAATTTGCAGGCTCTTGGTGCGAAGCTCAAGATGTGCGTTCGGCAGTTGGCTGAAAGTGGGTAGAAATTCATGAGTGAATCTTGTGACCGGCTCATAGGCAAGGCTGTCGCAGTCGTAGCCTGAAAAAAACCACAACGTTTCATCCGGGTGTTGGTGGGCGATGTCGATGATGGATTTTTGGAAATCTTCGTAATTGACAAAAATCACATAGTTAGCGGAGCGGTACATCCCTTGTAAGAAACAGTAGCGGCAGTCATAGAGGCAGTTGAGCATATGTGAAAAATAGTAGTTACGATGCCCGCCAATGCCGTAACCTGGTGGCGCATCAAGCAGATGTTTTTTATGTTTGTGCGCCAGTATCAAAGCGGGCTGCTGTTTTTGTAGGCGGAAGTTTTGCCCTTTACGATTAAAGAGTTCGCCATAGTGTTTGCAATAAACAAGGGTCGCTTTGGGGAAGCGGACACAGATCGATTTTGTACGCGGGTGGTCAGCCACCGCTTCTTCGATATAAATGAGGCGATGCATTATTCGCGCACCTCATTAAAGTGGCTGGGTTGTTCATCCAGGAATTTTTTGATGGCAACGAGTACGGCTTTGCCCGTAGTGTGCTGGGCAAAGTCATTGGGTATCGGCGAAGTTGACAGCGAAAGTGCATACCAACGGCGCAACAGGTGGCGTAGTTCATTTTGCTGGTAAGTGGTAAAGTGCCACTGCTCCATAAAGGTGTAAACTTCGCTGGGGCGCTGTTCAATCAGGTTAAGTTGTGAGGCCAGTGGCTGCAGCTCACCTATAAGTACATCGATGGTGCTCATGTTTTGGTTGATGAGCGCAATGGTGCTTTTCTCAGAGATGTTGTCGGTAGCGTGGTCACTGTTATCTGAAATAATTTTGAGTGAATGAATAAGCTCGCAGCTTTGAAAGCGTGCTGCGGCAGCGTAAAAGCCACTGGCCTCCATATCGACCATCATTGCTTGAGGGTATTCCTGCGCGGCACGATCAACCGTCATGAGTGTTTCGCTGGCGCAAGGGGGATCAAACACAATACCGGGAAACCACTGCTGTTGACTGGCGGTATCAATAATTTTATGTGCAAGCAGCGGCTCACCGAGGGCTTTATCTGCATGGCCTGCA
>JALSHQ010000198.1 GCA_026982145.1 Gammaproteobacteria bacterium
TGGAATCTTTCACTGACATGCGCGTAAACGGTTTTTCAAAGTCATATTCATCACCTTGATAGGTGATCGTGGTGCTCCCGATCACAGTTTCGGCAATGCCCCGAAACAGTGTTTCAGTCAGATCCATTAAGTCACGATAATCGGCATAGGCTTGGTAAAATTCCAGCATCGTAAACTCAGGGTTATGCCGAGTGGACAGCCCCTCGTTACGAAAATTACGGTTGATTTCAAAAACACGCTCAAAACCACCCACCACTAAACGCTTAAGGTAAAGCTCAGGGGCAATGCGCAGGTAGAGATCAATATCGAGTGCATTGTGATAGGTTTCAAACGGGCGTGCTGTCGCGCCGCCGGGCACCGCTTGCATCATCGGCGTTTCAACTTCAAGAAAATCTCGCTCAATTAAAAAGTTCCGGATGTAGCTGACAATCTGAGTACGGATGCGAAAGGTGTTTCGCGCCGGTTCATTCATAATCAAATCAAGATAACGCTGGCGATAGCGGATTTCCTGATCCGTTACTCCGTGGTATTTCTCTGGCAGTGGGCGCAATGCTTTGGTCAGCATGCGAATCGTCTCCGCCCTTACCGACAATTCACCTGTTTTTGTTTTGAAGAGTTTTCCTTCAACACCGATAATGTCACCAATGTCCCAGCGTTTAAATGCCTGGTATTCATCGACACCAATCAGATCTCGCTGCACATAAATCTGCATCTTGCCCGACATATCTTGAATATGAACAAAGCTTGCTTTGCCCATCATTCGCCGAGTCATGATGCGCCCTGCAATCTGCACTGTAATGGGGGGCGATTCCAGCGCTTCATTTTCCTGTTCACCATATTCAGCATGCAGTTCGCCATTGACAACGTTACGACGAAAGTCGCACGGGAAAGGATTTCCCTGTTCACGCAGCGCGGCTAACTTTGTGCGGCGTTGTGCAATCTGTTCTTGCTCTTGCTGCTGACTTGATTCCGGTTCTTGCTGTGGCGCTTCGCTCATGGCAGTTCACTTATCTTCTATTAATGATGTGTTACAGGCCACTTTTCAGACTGGCCTCAATAAATTGGTCAATATCTCCGTCCAGTACCGCTTGAGTATTGCCGGTCTCGACCGAAGTACGCAGATCTTTGATGCGTGACTGGTCTAGCACATAAGAACGGATCTGGCTCCCCCAACCGATGTCGGACTTGGTCTCTTCTAGCGCTTGTTGCTCTTCACTTCGCTTGTGCATCTCTAGCTCATAGAGGCGAGATTTTAACTGCTTCATCGCGGTAGCGCGGTTTTTGTGCTGTGACCGGTCACTTTGACACTGAACGACGGTGCCGGTTGGCTCATGAGTAATACGCACTGCTGAATCGGTACGGTTAACATGCTGACCACCCGCACCACTGGCGCGGTAGGTATCGATGCGCAGATCAGCAGGGTTAATATCAACCTCAAAGTCATCCGCAATTTCGGGAGAGACAAACACCGCTGCAAACGAAGTGTGGCGACGGCTGCCAGAATCAAACGGTGACTTACGCACCAAGCGATGAACACCGCTCTCGGTACGCAGCCAACCATAAGCATATTCCCCCTCAAAGCGGATCGTGGCACTCTTGATGCCTGCAACCTCACCGGGAGAACACTCAATCAATTCAGTTTTAAAGCCGCGACGCTCACCCCAGCGGAGGTACATGCGCAATAACATCTCTGCCCAATCCTGCGCCTCGGTGCCGCCTGAGCCGGATTGAATGTCGACAAAGGCGCTGCAAGGATCCATCTCACCAGAAAACATACGGCGAAACTCAAGTGCCGATAGCTTCTCCTCAAGCTCATCCATATCAGCAATGACCGCATTGGCAGTCTCTTCATCCTGCTCTTCTTCAGCAAGTTGTAACAACTCATCGCCTTCCGCCAACCCTTCAAGCAATAAATCAAAACTGTTTAGCAGCGCGCTAAGTTGAACGCGCTCACGACCCAAGGTTTGCGCTCGTTCCGGGTTATTCCAGATTTCCGGGTCTTCTAATTCTCGCGTAACTTCGGTGAGTGCTTCGCGTCGGCTATCGACGTCAAAGATACCCCCTAAGGGCTTCAACACGCCCTTGCATATCTTTAATCCGACCGAAAATTAGATTTAATTCCAACATGTTACTACCCGTTTAGCACCGAAAATCGACAACTGCAGGATTCTACAGGAAATCGTGTTTGAGGTACATGAAGCCACTGCGCGAAGTGATGTGTGCAATGAAATGATCTTCCCGTAGTCAGTGGTGCAATCCTGGCCTGTATCTTGCTCAGCTTTTATCGAACGTCAATTTCCAACAAATAAAATAGATTTATTGAGCTGGTAGCCACCAAAATGAAGCGTACAGAGAGGGAGTATCACTGCGCAGGAAAAGAATGCGCAACAAAATCGTCATTTTCTTGGCGACAAACTATCAATCTCATTGCGATAACTGTGCTGGCAACGCTTTTAATGCTGGCACATAGCAACGTAAATGCTGCGGGCTACCACCTTATCGTCAATGGAAAAACCATCCATAAAGAACAGCCTAAAAAGGGTTCCTTTAACGAAAAGAATTGGGGGTTGGGTCTTCAATATGATTACAGCATCTACAAAAAACGCTGGCTACCCTACCTGACAATCTCAGGTTTTAAAGATTCATATAATGAAAATTCTTTCTATGCTGGCGGGGGAATGATGCGGCGTTTCTCGCTCGACTGGCTGCAAGATGAGCTTCACTTTGATGCAGGCCTTGTCGTATTTGTCATGACGCGAAAGGATCACCGCAACGGTCGCCCATTTTTAGGCGCACTCCCCGCTTTTTCATTGGGCAGTGACCGTGTGGCAGTGAACATCAGCTATGTACCTAAAGTTGCACCTAAGCTTGTCCCGTTATGGTTCTTTCAGCTAAAAATCGCTTTCGATAACTTCAACTAAAAGTCGCAGATAATATGTCTCATTTTACTGCTCATTAAAAATAGATTTAACCTTCCTGCACTACTGCCTCACCTAAAACCAAGCCGTTGTCATCTAGGATAAGAAGTTCACATTTTGCAAGGAAATAGGTACACTCAAACGTCATTACTGATGATGCAACGCGATAGATTTAGAAAAACTTTTTAG
>JALSHQ010000199.1 GCA_026982145.1 Gammaproteobacteria bacterium
ATTGAGATAGGCGCGCTCCGAAAACTCACCCGGACGAGCAAGGCGTGCACCAAGCTCAATGACCCGTTGCAACAGCATATCTAATACGACTGGGCCACCGTGCCCTTGAAGCTCCAATATGTCCTCGCCCGTAAAAGAGTGTGGGGCAATAAAGAGCAGGGCGATTCCGCGATCAATCACCTCGCCAGAGGCATCACAAAAATTAAGGTATGCAGCTTGGCGCGGCGCTGGGCGCTTGCCCAGTATCTGCTCAGCGATCGCAATCGATCGGTTACCCGACACACGCACAACGCCAACACCACCGCGACCCGGCGCCGTGGCAATTGCTGCAATGGTGTCATTCTCTTCTAATAACATTTCATCATCTTATTCTAGGATGGCGCTGCTACAAAGAAAAAGGGCTACCCTTTTGGGCAGCCCTTTAAGTTCAGTCGCTACTGGCCTCTATGGCCTTTGGCAGTGGCTTAGGTTTCTCTTTCGGCTTTTTGCCTTTTCCCTTGACTTTTTTATCTTTCTTTTTATCGTCATCATCATTATCCAACCCCATATCGATGCGGCGAGTGATGTACCACTGCTGCAGGATCGACAAGATTGCGTTGACTACCCAATAGAGCACCAACCCCGATGGGAAGAATGCAAAAAAGAGGGTGAAGATAAACGGCAGTGCCGCCATGATCTTCGCTTGCATTGGATCGGGTGGCTTCGGGTTCAGCTGCTGCTGAATGTACATCGTCAACCCCATCAACAATGGCAACACATAGAACGGGTCTTTTGTAGAGAGGTCATTAAGCCAAAAGATGAAGTCTGCTTGGCGCAACTCGACACTCTCTAACAAAACCCAATAGAGCGCGATAAAAACGGGGATCTGAACCAACATCGGCAGACAACCGCCCATTGGGTTGATCTTCTCTTTTTTATAAAGCTCCATCATCGCCTTACTCATGCGCTGGCGATCATCGATATAGCGCTCACGAATGGCGGTAATTTTTGGCGTGACCTTACGCATGTTCGCCATCGAGCGATAACTCTTTTCTGATAACTTATAGAAAACAAGTTTGATCACCAGTGTCACGCCGATAATCGCCCAACCCCAGTTACCGAACAGGTCGTGAAAAAAGCTGAGCAACCAGAAGAGCGGCTCTGCAATCAGTGTCAGGATGCCGTAATCAACCGTCAGCACCAAACCATCGGCTACCGCTTCCAACCGCTCTTGTATTTTAGCGCCGACATAAAGCTGGCTGACAAATGTGTTTGTGGCACCCGCTTCAACTTCAACTTCAGGGGATACAAGCCCTAATGTGTAACGACCATCGTCTAGCGCTTTGCTATAGTAGTGGTTAGTTTCACCTTTATTGGGTATCCACGCCCCCACAAAGTAGTGCTGGATAATCGCCGCCCAACCATTGCTGATATCGCGAGCAAGGTTTTCATCTTCCATGTCACTAAAGTGGATTTTCTCATAACTCTCTTCTTCACTAAAAATCACACCACCGGTGTAGGTGTGTATGAAAAATGAGCTTTCACTGTCTGCTGCTGCGGTGCGTTGAAATTGACGATACTGATGGCCTCGCCACGGCTTGCCGCTGTTGTTAATGATTTGGTGGTCAACTTCTATCAGAAAACTATCGCGCTTAAAAGTATAAGTTTTAATCACGGTGATGCCATCTTCACTCACCCAGCGTAGTGGCACTTTTAGTTCGCTACTGTCGTCAGCAAGGGTGTAGTCTTGCTGCTCTGCTTCATAGATCGCATGGTGATCGGGTGCCGAACTGGCAGACAATAGACCACTTTGCGCTATAAAGAGCCTGAAGCCTTTATCTTCCATCAGACTGAATGGAATATCTGGCCGATCTGCCGTAATGGGGTAGGTAAGCAAGTTTACTTTTCGCAGATCACCACCAACGGTATCGATCTCAATATCATAGAGGTCAGTACGAACATAGATTCGTTTATCTGAATTCAACACTTGGCTCATGGGCGAAACCGTCGCGGCCACCGCAGGTGTTGATGACATTTCTGGCCGGTCTTGAACCGCGATACCTGCCTGCCCTTGCGGTACCACGAGTGGAGCGGCTGAGCGGCCTTGGTCTGGCAGCGCTGATATAACCGGCGTTGAGATCGGTGTCGCCTGAGGCCTAACGTAATCTTCTTGCCATGCCTGCCATATCAGCAACAATATGAAGGAGAGCACAAAAAAGAGGATGGTTCTTTGATTATCCATGGTGATTTGTCATTCTACTATTTGATACTCTGTTTAATGGTGCCTAGGGCAGTATAGCCGTTTAACCCGATTGACATTATTTTGTATCTTTATTTTCCGGCACCAAATCTATGCCGCCTTCATGCCAAGGGTGACAGCGGCAGATTCTGGTTAGCGCCATCCACCCCCCCTTAACTGCACCAAAGCTCGTAATCGCTTCCTGCGCGTAGCTTGAACAACTCGGGTAGTAACGACAATGACTTCCAAACAGAGGGCTTATGCAATATCGATAAAACCTTATCAGCAGTAAAAACATCGTCTTCATGTTGCTAATGTTATCCAGAGCTTCTCTAACGCTCTATCCAATCGAGCATTATTTTTTCTAGCTAACCCAGGGCGTGCGATCACTAAAATATCAAAACCGCCGATCCCTTCTCTTTTTCGTCTAAAGCCTTCCCGTACAACGCGTTTAAAGCGATTTCGTTCTGTCGCTAACTTGGAGCACTTTTTTGAAGCTATCAATCCAAGCCTAGGGTGACCTAGGCTATTTTCACGCACAAGTATGGTGTGATCTCTACTTGGAATCTTTCGTGCTTTCTCAAATACAAACTGAAACTCTGCCGGTTTTGTCAGCCTGTATTCTCGGCAATATGTCTCTTCCGACAGGGCTATGTGCCTGTTTTCTATTGTTTAAACTAGATATCTTAAGCGCTGAGACGAACACGCCCTTTGGCGCGTCTTCTTCTAATCACTGCTCGACCACCTGCTGTACTCATGCGAGCACGAAAACCGTGGGCGCGTTTACGTTTAATGTTACTGGGTTGAAATGTGCGTTTCATCTGTGCGTCGTCCGTTAAATATCGATTAAAACCAAAATGCTGCTGGTCTGGCAGTAAAACAAAGCAG
>JALSHQ010000200.1 GCA_026982145.1 Gammaproteobacteria bacterium
AAGCCCCGGAGAACTGGCCCGCTTGGGCGCGGGGGGTGTTGTGTGATTCCGGCGACGATGTAAACTGGATCGAATACTTGGATCAGGGCGCGCGTCGCTACCGCGGTGTGCGGATGGTCAAAGACCGGGTCGAGAGCTGTCTCTTTATCGCTCCGAGCCACGACCTGCCGTCACGAAGCTGGCTCGCTGGGCTCTTCAGCCAAGCAGCACTGGACGACAGTGAGCGCAAAGGGCTGCTGTTAGGTAAGTCACCTGCGGGGCAGAAAGATGTGGGTCGCATCATCTGCGCCTGTTTCTCCGTCGGCATCAACACGCTTATCGATGCCATAAGAGAGCAGAAGCTTCAATCAGTAGAGGCGGTTGGCCAAGCACTGGATGCGGGGACGAACTGTGGTTCTTGCGTGCCGGAGTTGAAAGCGATTCTCGCAGAATTAAGGCCTGAATAAATCAGAGGTTCCTTAACTTGAAACCACTTTGCCCCCCTGAAAAGCATCTCAATGCATTAAATATAAATAAGTTATTGAGAGGGGGGAGAAAGTGAACTAAAATATCACACTGACAAATGTTCTGAGTCATCGGGCAGGTGGAGACTCTCCGCCATATGTCAACGTTTATGGTGGCCTGTATCGGCTCCCTCGCAACGGTCAATTGTGAACCCCGTCAGGCCTGGAAGGGAGCAGCGGCAGCAATGGTTCCGTGTGCTGGGTGTGGTGGGTATGGGTCGCCTCCATTTTTTAGCAATGCTTGTGTCTCTTGTAATTCCTCCATTTTCGTAGCGCACTCTCACTTTAAACAGCTCCAGCTTTATTTATTGTGACGCTGGTAGCCATCCAGTGATTCAATATGGGCAAGACGCTGATTTAGGGTAGAATGGTCAGCTTCGATTAATTGAGTCGGCACAGGCCTTAAAATAAATTCATGAGTTATCAAGTCATTGCACGTAAGTGGCGGCCAAAGGTGTTTGCCGAGATGGTGGGGCAGGCGCATGTGTTGCGTGCCATTATCAATGCGCTGGATAATGACCGCCTGCATCACGCCTTTCTCTTTACCGGCACTCGCGGGGTGGGGAAGACGACCATTGCACGCATCCTTGCTAAGTCCCTCAATTGTGAAACCGGTGTTAGCTCGACACCGTGTGGGCAGTGCAGCGCTTGTAGTGAGATTGACGAAGGGCGTTTTATCGACCTGATCGAGGTCGATGCGGCTTCGCGCACCAAGGTGGAAGATACTCGCGAGCTGCTGGAAAATGTGCAGTACGCGCCGACTCGTGGCCGCTATAAAGTCTACCTGATCGATGAAGTCCACATGCTCTCCACTCACAGTTTCAACGCACTGCTGAAGACATTGGAGGAGCCACCACCCCATGTGAAGTTTCTGCTGGCAACGACGG
Organism: Gammaproteobacteria bacterium; assembly: GCA_026982145.1. Taxonomy (GTDB): domain Bacteria; phylum Pseudomonadota; class Gammaproteobacteria; order SZUA-140; family SZUA-140; genus SZUA-76. Next base: position 1,391 of record JALSHQ010000200.1, read on the forward strand.
ATCCACAGCGTCTGCCGGTCACGGTGCTGTCGCGCTGCCTACAGTTCAACCTGAAGCGCCTGCCACAGAAGTCGATTCGCGAGCATCTGGCCTTTGTTTTAGGTGAAGAAAAGATTGAGTTTGATCAACCCTCATTAGCACTGCTTGCACATTCGGCGGACGGCAGCATGCGTGATGCGTTGAGTCTGCTCGATCAGGCGATCGCTTACGGGGGCGGAAAACTCAGCGAGACGGATGTGCGCGAGATGCTCGGCACCATTGATCAACACCATGTGATGACGCTGCTGCAACATCTCGCGGCTAAAAATGGCGCAGCACTGTTACAGGAGGTTGATGCGTTGGCGCAGCAGTCCCCTGATTTTGGCGGTGTGTTAGCTGCGATGATCAGTGTGTTACACCAGATTGCATTGGTGCAGGCCGTGCCGGCGGCGCTGAGTGAGGAGACAGTCGAGCGTGGGGCCATTATTGCGCTGGCGGCAGAGATGAGTGCAGAAGATACCCAGCTTTTTTATCAAATTGCACTGCTAGGGCGGCGAGATCTGGAGTTAGCCCCCGAGCCGCGCAGTGGTTTTGAGATGGTATTGTTGCGCATGTTGGCATTTCAGCCCGCGAGTGTCGCCGCACCGCAGACAACACCATCACCACCACAGAGTAGTAAGCGTGTTGTTGCTAAGGCTGCACCTGTTTCTGTTTCTGCTTCAGATGTGGTGGGCGAAAAGAAATCGCTGGCAGCACCCGCAAGCGCTGAGTGGAGCGAGGTAGTGGCCGCGCTGAATTTGAAGGGGGCGGTGCGCAGCCTAGCGGTTAACACCTCATTGGTCGAGCGTACTGATGTCACTATTACACTGCTGTTAGACAATGGCCACGCACACCTGCGTAATGATAAATTTGAGCAGCGCTTTGAAGCGGCATTGCAGCAATATTTTGATCAAAAGTTAAAGCTGGTGATGACTGTCGGCGCACCCGCCGTGGAGACCCCAGCATCAAAGCAGGTGCGTGTTGCAAGTGAGCGAAAACAGACGGCACTTGAAGCGATTGAGGCAGACGCAAACGTGCAGTCACTGCAAAAGGCCTTTGGTGCAAAGGTGATTCCGGAGTCAGTGAACCCGGTTGATTGATCTGGTTTTGCCAGTTATTTTAAATTTTTTGGTGATATTGAAAGAAGGGGAGTGATGATGAAAGGTGGACTAGGTAACTTGATGAAACAGGCGCAGCAGATGCAAGAGAATATGCAGAAGGCGCAGGAAGAGTTAGCCAATATGGAAGTGACCGGCCAAGCCGGGGGCGATATGGTAAGTGTCGTGATGACCGGGCGGCATGATGTGCGTCGCATTTCCATCGATGACAGCTTGCTGCAGGATGATAAAGAGATGCTGGAAGATCTAATCGCCGCGGCAGTGAATGACGCCGTGCGCAAAGTTGAAAAAGAGAGTCAGGATCGCATGGCCAGCATGACCAGTGGAATGCCGCTTCCTCCCGGAATGAAACTGCCATTTTAAGGGTTGTGAAAGAATGGCTAGCTGGCGCGGCACGAGGCGCTGAATAGTGGCAGACCGTTCATTGATTGGGCAGTTGGTCGAGGCGCTGCGCTGCCTGCCTAGTGTGGGGCCGAAGTCAGCACAGCGGATGACCTTTCATCTGCTGGAGCGTGATCGTAACGGTGCAAGGCAGTTGGCGCAGGCGTTATTGATGGCCGCAGATAACGTCGGCAAC
>JALSHQ010000201.1 GCA_026982145.1 Gammaproteobacteria bacterium
CGATCTGGATAGATGTCTGACTCTGCAACCGCTACGCCCATCAAAGTAATTCGATAAGTGCCCGGTGAGAGCTCTAGGTTGTCGCGGATATGTACGGGAGGAATCAGGAAACCAATTTCTTGGGTCAGCTTTTTTCGGATCCCTTTAATGCGTGCCATGAGCTGGCCATTCTGATTTTTATCCACTAACGGGATTAATTTATAGCCGACCTCCAGCCCGATCACATCGACAGGCAATACATCGTCCCAACTCAAATCTTTATTTTCATCACCACCCTCTTGTGGTGCCGCCGGCTCCGGTGCCCCTGCCTGCGGTTGTTGCGCCACTGGCGGCTGCCCTGTGTCACTCGCAGTTTCTTCCTCTTCTTGCTTAGAGCGTTGTGAAATATAGTAAGCCGCGCCACCTGCTAAGCCTGCAATGCTAAGAAAAACTAGGTTAGGCATGCCGGGGATCACACCCAGAATACCGATCACACCTGCGGTAACACCCAGCGCACGTGGGCTTTTAAACATCTGAGAATTAAACTGCTGCCCCATATCTTCTTCGCTAGAGACACGCGTGACCATAATGGCCGCAGCCGTGGATAAAATTAGCGATGGAATCTGCGCCACTAAGCCATCTCCGATGGTCAATAGCGTGTAGTTACGCATGGCATCTGCAAACTGCATCTCATGCTGCAGAATTCCGATCGCCAAACCACCAATAATATTGATAAATAAGATCAATATTCCGGCAATCGCATCACCACGTACGAACTTACTAGCACCATCCATCGAGCCATAAAAGTCAGCTTCGGCAACCACGTCTGCACGGCGACGCATCGCTTCATTTTGGTCGATAGCACCCGCATTCAGATCCGCATCAATCGCCATCTGCTTACCCGGCATCGCATCAAGTGTAAAACGCGCGCTCACCTCTGAGATACGCCCAGCACCTTTCGTCACAACAATAAAATTGATGATCACCAAAATGGCAAACACCACCAGACCCACCGCGTAATTACCGCCCACTACGAAATCACCAAAGGCCTGAATCACCTCGCCTGCAGCATCAGTACCGGTGTGCCCTTCCAACAAAACAATACGAGTAGACGCGATGTTGAGCGCCAATCGTAACAGCGTTGCAATTAATAAGATTGTTGGAAAAACGGCAAAATCAAGTGGGCGCTTGGCATAGATGCCAGACAAAATAACGATGAGTGACAGTGCTATATTGAAGGTGAAAAATAGATCGAGCAGAAATGGCGGCAGCGGTACCACCACCATTGCCAAAATTGAAACCAATAAAATCGGCGCCCCAATTAACCCATTACGATTAATTTGCCGCGCGGTATCTAATGCACTTGCTTGGGCCATAACTTCACCTTACTCATCACGTTTTAAATCATCGGGAATAGGTAGATCATCCATTGTCAGCGTTTCATCGAAATGCGATCTCTTCTGCCTTAACTGGTAGACATATGCCAACACTTGAGCCACAGCAAGATAGAGGCCAGCAGGCACCTCGTCATTGAGTTCTGTACTGTGGTAAAGCGCACGCGATAATGGTGGTGACTCCAACAAAGGGACGTTGTTACTATAAGCAAGGCTTCTAATCTTTGCAGCCACTAAGTCTTTTCCTTTTGCCACCACAACGGGTGCCCCCATATTTAACTGGTCATATTTAATCGCAACCGCATAGTGGGTCGGGTTGGTCACGATCACATCGGCCTTCGGCACCTCTTCCATCATCCGTTTTTCGGCCATCGCCATCTGAACTTCACGCACCTTGCGCTTCATTTCAGGGTTACCTTCTGTCTGCTTGAACTCATCTTTGACTTCTTGAAGTGTCATTTTGAGCTGTTTAGCGTGATCCCACAGTTGAAAAGGCACATCAATCACGGCAATCAATATGGTGGCGCAACTTAATAGGATAAAGGCCCACATAAGAAGGTTCCCGGCCTGTGCGATAGCAGGCTCAATACTTTTAACGCCCAACAACATGTAGAGTTCTGACTGGTGCCAAAGCAGTAAAATGGCAATCGACATGACTAATACGAATTTGGCCAGCGCCTTAACCAACTCCATTAGCCCCTTAACAGAAAATACACGACCCAGCCCTTTGATAGGGTCAAGCTTATCCCACTTAAAAGCCAGCGCCTTGGTGCTGAATGACCAACCACTCAGCGCCATTGGGGAGAAAAAGGCAGCGAGCATGACAACCACAAAAAAAGGGACTAAGGCGATAAGTGCTTCACCAATAGCATCTTCAAAAAAGATCATAATATTATTAGCATCCATGAGATCCATGCGACTGAGTGTGAATGACTCACGCATCAGATTCAGAATATCGATAACCAATTGATCACCAAACATCAAAAAACCGATGCCGGAGGCAAGTAGTAGGCTCATGGTGCTAAGCTCGCGTGAACGTGCAACCTGCCCCTTCTCTCGCGACTCTTGTAGTCGCTTGGGTGTCGCCGCCTCTGTTTTTTCTTGGCCTGAATTACTCTCTGCCATGGCTTATCTCGCAGACACTATATTGCCAACCGCCATGAACGCACCCTCAAGAAGACTGTTAAATTGAGGCAAGAAAATCGCTATTGAAGCCCACATGAAAATAAATCCAAACGTTAAGGTCAGTGGAAAACCTACGGCAAAAACATTTAATTGCGGTGCTGCTCGCATCATTACACCAAAGGCAACATTCACTAATAACAGTGCAACGACAACCGGCAAGGACATCAACACGGCTCCCGTAAAAATCCAGCTGGACCACGAAATCAACACCCAGATACCGTCAGGGCTTACCCCCTGCATTGAAACAGGCAGCATCGTGAAGCTTTCTGCCAACACATCAATCATGACTAAATGACCATTCAGCGCTAGAAATAGCAACGTTGCCATAATGATATAAAACTGGCTCACTACTGGCACAGAGACACCATTGGCCGGGTCATTCATCTGTGCAAAACCAAGCCCCATTGTCTGCGCCATAATATGGCCACCTGTTTCGATTGCACTGAATACCAGCTTCATCGCAAACCCCATAGCAAGGCCAATCAGTACCTGAGCAGCTGTCGTCAGCAGACCATCTGAGCTAAAAGGGTCTACCTCTGA
>JALSHQ010000202.1 GCA_026982145.1 Gammaproteobacteria bacterium
GGGAAAAAGAGCGCATCGAGATTACCGCCCAAAAAGTAAACAAAAAACCCCAAACCAAAGACACCATAGACGACCGATGGAACACCGGCAAGATTATTAACCGCGATGCGAATAATGCGTGTTACCGGCCCTTGTTTTGCGTATTCGCGCAGGTAGATGGCCGCCACAACACCAAAGGGTGTTACCAAAATCGCCATCAATATCACCATCAAAACGGTACCAAAGATCGCCGGGAAGATCCCCCCCTCAGTGTTGGCTTCACGCGGCTCGTCGCTTAAAAACTCCCAAAGCTTGGAGAAATAGTGGAGCATCTTTTCACCGACATTCATCTCATTAGGTCGATAGATGCGGACTACTTTAGAAAGCGCCAGCTCTATTTCACGACCATCGACTGAGGATAGCGTGATTGAGTCTCGGCCTATTGCGGCATAGAGATTTTCTAGCTTTGCAGCCAGAACCTCATAATCTTTCTCTGCTTCAGCGCGTTCAGCCGCGGCCTCTCGCTCATGTGTGGCATCGAAGGAATTAGAAAGTTCTAGCTTGCGTTGTTTCAGGCGTAGCCGTTCAAGTCGGTAGTTAATTGCGCCGATTTCAGTTTTTTCAATCTGTTTAATCTCATCATGCAATGTTAGCGAACGTTCCAACCGCGACTCAAGCTCGGCACGTGCTGCATCACCTTCAGCCACCACGATACCGGACTCTTTAACCACGCCTAGGAAACCGTAGAAGTTCCCCCACTCATGGCGCTCAACCACCACTACCCCTTCTGGAATGGTGCGATTGCTTATATCTGGCTCAATAACACTGCGGAAGTCAGCCCCATAGAGATCGCGATTACCAATCTTTAATAGATGGCGCTCAACATCGCCAGCATGGTTCGCCAACCTTGTGTAGCCCGCTTCAAGCAAGCGCTCAAGTGGCACCCGCTCCGATTCACGTTGTTCACCCATGACCCGCACTTCAGTGCCATCACGTTCCATATAATCCATTGCCACAACATCGACCGGCCAGAAGTAACCCAGCCCTCGCACCATAATCAACAATAGCAGGCCAAACACCATCACCAGACTAATGCTGACTGCGCCAGCACTCAACCATACCCAAGGTGCTCCACCCCGGAACCAGCCTATTTTTGCTTTCTTATTTGTAGACATAGCCGTTCATACCATCCCGTTGATTACAGCGTGCTGTATTTCTTACGTAGCCGCTGGCGCACAATTTCAGCGATGGTGTTAAAGAAAAAGGTAAACATAAAGAGCACCAGCGCTGCGAGAAAGAGAATGCGGTAGTGGGTGCTGTCCACTTCGGCCTCTGGCATTTCAACCGAGATGTTGGCCGATAAGGTACGCATCCCTTCGAAGATGCTGAAATCCATCACGGCAGTGTTGCCGGTCGCCATCAGCACAATCATGGTTTCACCCACCGCGCGCCCCATGCCGATCATCAGTGCAGAGAAGATACCGGGGCTTGCAGTCAATAAAACCACGCGCACCATTGTTTGCCATGGGGTGGCACCTAGCGCCAGCGAACCCTGAGAAAGATGCCTTGGCACCCCATAAATGGCATCTTCAGCGATCGAAAAAATAGTGGGGATCACCGCAAAACCCATTGCGAGTCCAACGATGATTGAGTTCCGTTGATCAAAACCAATCCCCAACTCATCGGACATCCAGTTGCGCATATTGCCCTCAAACATCATGGCCTCAACCGCTGGGCTAACCGCAAGACAACCCCAGCCCACAAAGATCACTAATGGAATCAGCAGTAACGCTTCCCACCCTTCAGGGATGGCGTGGCGTACACTGCGGGGCAACTGGCACCAGATCCACGCGCACAACAAAATGCCAAGAGGCATCAGCACCAATATACTAAACACCCCTGGCAAATGGGTTTCAACCAGTGGTGCAAGCCAGAGACCGGCGAGAAAGCCGAGAATAACGGTCGGCAACGCCTCCATAATCTCAATGCTCGGCTTAACCACATTGCGCATTTTAGGTGCCATGAAGTAGGCTGTAAAAAGTGCGCCAAGAATGGCCAACGGTGCCGCCAGCAACATCGCGTAAAAGGCTGCTTTTAAAGTACCGAATGAGAGCGGCACTAAACTCAACTTAGGTTCAAAATCGTTTGAGGCGGATGAAGACTGCCAGATATAATCAGGCTCAGGGTAGCTTTCATACCACACTTTTCCCCAAATCGAGTTCCATGAAACTTCCGGATGATCGTTATGAATGTGCCATACCTGAAGCTGACCACGCTCATCTTCTGCCACCATCCAATTGGCACGAGGGGCAATGGCAAGATGTTTAATCATTTTCGATGAGAGCTCTACCACGCCAAGGTTACGCGCGGAGGTTGAATGGTAGATGCCCACACGACCGTTTTGATCGGCGACCAGAAACCCCTTGCGGTCGTACTCTGCTGCAATCGAGGTGATCGGGTTAATACGCCCTTGTTGATGATCAAAGTCACGGATGCGCGTCATGATCTCTTGGTTTTTATCATTGCGCACCGGGAACCACTGACTGATGTGGCCATCTTCATAACCGACAATCAATGAAATGGTACCCGTTAAAAACTCAACGGCACTCACGCTGCGGCCATCATCTCCTAGATTAAGCTGATATAGCTGCTGCGAAGCCTCAGGGTCACTGATATCAAAATAGGTGAGCGTATTATCACGTTCAATCAGATAGAGGTTTTCCTGATCCTGATCCAGCAGTAGCTTTAGGATGGGCGTGCCAGGAAAGGTTAACTCCGTATTAAATTGCTCCAGCTCAGGCGCGTCATCAAACATCGATTCCTCTGCGACAAAGGCGCTTAACAGCAGGCGGCCATCTTCCGTTGCAACGGCAAAGGTGGTGCGCTCTTCGTTACTTTGAAAGGCGATTTGGGTTAAGGCGACATCGTCTGATGCAAGATCGAGCGGCATATCACCGAGTGGGTACTTAATTTGCGGTATGATCTGGCGTTTATCATTCGGGTAAGTGACACGATAGGTGTGCCGCAGCAATAGAGCCTGCCCATTGGAGAGCCCTAAGGCGATAATGCCCTGGTTCATCTGACCTTTGGCAAAAGCGCTCACTTCAAC
>JALSHQ010000203.1 GCA_026982145.1 Gammaproteobacteria bacterium
CTAAAAACAAAACTAAGTCGAGCGTACGGGCAAAAGTTGAACATCCGTTTCTAGTGCTCAAACAGATTTTTGGTTTCAACTTTACCTGCCGTGTTTCGCCTTTTTCTTAGCGTGGGTTTTTGTGAAGGCTGGCCATTGCGGCCACCTCCCGCCTTTTTTTGCCCCTGTTTTCTACGCGCCACACCCGGTTTAGTGGTGAAATATGCTTTGGGCTTTTTGGGTTTCTTCGGCTTTTTTGCCCCCCCAGCACGGGGCTCTGTTAGCGGCACCGCCTGCTTCGGTACAAAGCCCACCTCCTGCTCACGCGTGATGCGTTGTTGAATAAGTGTCTCGATTGCGGCCAGTAGTTTCACTTCATCGGCACTCACCAGCGAGATCGCCTCACCGCTCAGCCCAGCGCGCCCGGTGCGCCCGATGCGGTGAACATAGTCCTCCGCCACTTTGGGCAGATCGAAGTTAACCACGTGCGGCAGCTGCTCAATATCAAGCCCACGTGCAGCGACATCTGTTGCCACCAGAACGCGAACCTCTCCCGCTTTAAATTTTGCGAGTGCGCGGGTGCGGGCACCCTGACTTTTATCGCCATGAATCGCAATCGCAGTAATACCATCGCACTCCAGTTGCAGCGTCAGGCGATCGGCACCTATTTTGGTCTTGGTAAACACCAGCGCCTGTTCCCAACCACCACGGCGAATAAGATGGCTCAACAATGCGGGCTTTTTTGCTTTATCGACTTCAAAGACCGACTGCTTAACACTCCCGGCCGCAGCATTACGCGGGCTTGCCTCGACCTGAACTGGATTGTGCAGAATACCGCCCGCAAGGCGGCGGATGTCGGAGGAAAAAGTTGCGGAAAAAAGCAAGTTCTGGCGCCGCTTTGGCAGCAAGCTGAGGATATTGCTAATCTCTTCGATAAAACCCATGTCAAGCATGCGATCCGCCTCATCCAGCACGAGAATTTCCAGCGTAGAAAAACGAACCGCTCCTTGCTGGTAAAGGTCGAGCAGACGCCCCGGGGTTGCGACTAGTAGATCCACCCCGCCGCGTAGCTTTTTCATCTGTGGGTTAATCTTCACCCCACCAAAAACCACCGTTGATCGTAACGAAAGCCGCTGGCCATAAGCGGCCACATACTCCCCCACTTGCGCAGCAAGCTCACGTGTCGGCGTCAAGATCAGGGCGCGTACTCGATTGGACTTTGCAGCCTCGCCTTGCGATAGGTTCTGTAACATCGGCAGCACGAAAGCAGCCGTTTTACCTGTACCCGTCGCAGCCGTCGCCAGCAGGTCTCGCCGCGATAGCACTGCTGGAATCGCTTTCTGCTGCACTGGCGTTGGGGTGTTATACCTCGCCACTTGAACAGCGCGCAGCAGCTCATCCGTTAAACCCAGTTCAGAAAAATTCATCGGCAATCAATACTCAATAGCAGGCCAAGGTGTGCAGGCCAGAAAAGAATTGACCGATTATACGCGATTTGGCTCAGGGCAGTGCCCCGAAGATCACCAGTTCAGGCCGCCTCCCGTCTGATACTCTGTCACCCGTGTCTCAAAAAAGTTTTTCTCTTTGCGGATATTGGATTGCTCATCGAGCCACGGCAAAGCGCACTCTGCACCGGGGAATGGCTCTGCAAAATCGAGCTGGCGAGCGCGCCGATTGGCGATGTAACGGAACTGTTCAATGTGCTGTTCAGCGTTATAGCCGAGCATAGGCTCGCACAGAATATAACGGGCATAATCGGTTTCTGCCGCTTCCGCTTCATCCCACATCTCACGCAGTGCGACAGGGTCTGGGGTGATCTGCTCTTCCATCATCAACTGCTTCACAGTGCGAATACCAAAGCCGCAGTGCATCACCTCATCACGCATGATGTATTGCAACTGCTCCGCCGTCCCCTTCATCAAGCCGCGCCGTTGCAGTGCAAAGATGGGGCTGAAGCCGTTAAAAAACCAGCACCCCTCAAATACGGCCGCAAAGAAAATATAGGACATTAAAAATTGATGCAGGTCATCACGACGGGTCAAGTCGATATCGGAGCGCAGCACTGAGTTAAGGCGACGATTAGCAATTTTGATCTTTGCGTAAATCTCCGGCACTACCCGGTAACGGTTATAGATCTCCCCCTGTTCAATGCCAATGGTCTCGATGCAATGCTGGTAGGTCCAGGTGTGCAGCGCCTCTTCATAAACCTGTCGCGCCTGATAGATCTGCAACTCCGGCGCACTCATCTTCTCCATTACCGCGAGACCCACATTACGCATCGCCAGAATATCCGAGGTGGTTAAATAGGCAAGTACGTTCTCGTAAACATGGCGCTCATTTTCATTCAGCTTGTAGTGGTAATCCTGCACATCCTGCGTCATATTAATATCAAGCGGCGTCCAGTGGTTTTTATTGGCATTGAGAAAATATTTCCACGCCCACGGATATTTAAACGGCGCTAGCTGGTTAATGTCCGCCAGCCCATTGACGACCCGTTTATCTTCCGCACGCACCGGTTCAAGATTATGTAGCTCATGGTGCGAAGATTCATCAATGATGCGTTGTATCGCAGGTTCAACCACTGCCTCTTCCGAGATTTTGGCTACGCTCGCTGTACTTAAGGGGTTATCCCAGTTCAACATCGTCACGCTCCTTGTTATTGGCAGGCTTCACATTCAGGGTCATCAATCGCACACAACTTCGGTGCATCACTGTTCACCGTATGAGTCGCACTCTTTTCAACATGGGTCGCCCCCAGTGTGCGCAGGTAGTAGGTGGTTTTAAGCCCACGTACCCAGGCGAGTTTGTAAAGCGAGTCCAACGCCTTGCCATCGGGTGCGGCCAGATAGAGGTTTAATGACTGCGCTTGATCGAGCCATTTTTGACGCCGGCTCGCCGCTTCTATCAACCAACGTGAATCGATCTCAAAGGCGGTGGCGTATTTCTGTTTTAGCGGCTCAGGGATACGTTCAATCGGCTGCACTGAGCCATCAAAATATTTCAGGTCATTGACCATCACCTCGTCCCATAATCCCAATGATTTCAGATCATCCACCAAATGAGTATTGACCACGGTGAACTCACCCGAGAGGTTCGAT
>JALSHQ010000204.1 GCA_026982145.1 Gammaproteobacteria bacterium
TACCCGTTGGAGATGCTGTCGCTCGGGATGTCAGCCGACCTAGAGGCCGCCATTGCTGAGGGCTCCACCATGGTTCGCATCGGCACCGCCATTTTTGGGGCGCGCAAAACAGCGTAGCGCGGCGCGCCAAATCCCAGTATATTCCTCCATATGAACGATAAACGATATGCATTTATTGGTGGCGGCAACATGGCGCGCAGTCTGATTGGCGGTATGATTAACGACGGCTGTAATCCCAAGCAGATTTGGGTCTCTGATCCCAGCAGCGAGCAGCGTCAGCAACTAAACACGGCCATTGGGGTTCAAACCACCGAGTCCAACCTTGAAGCGGTACAACAGACAGATGTGGTGGTGCTTGCCGTTAAACCGCAAGTGATCGAAGCTGTCGCCACTGAAATTGGCAGCACGATTCAGCAGCTGAAACACCCGGTGATCTCAATTGCCGCCGGCATCCGTTGCTGCGATTTGGAACGTTGGCTCGGAGGAAATTGCGCCGTGATTCGCACCATGCCCAACACGCCTGCGCTGGTAGGCTGCGGTGCAACTGCGCTTTTTGCAAACCCAATCACTACAGCAGAGCAGCGCGATCTTGCGGAATTCATCATGCGTGCGGTCGGACTCACCCTGTGGCTGGATGACGAACCGTCAATGGATGCCGTCACTGCGCTCTCGGGCAGCGGGCCCGCCTACTTTTTCCTTCTCATGGAGTCGCTGGAAAATGCAGGATGCCAAGCGGGTCTGCCACGCGAAACGGCGCGTCTGCTCACCTTGCAAACCGCCTTTGGTGCAGCCAAAATGGCACTCGAAAGCAGTGATGACAGCGCTACTTTAAGAAAGCGGGTCACCTCCCCCGGCGGCACTACCGAGCAGGCGATCAGAGTCATGGAGGCTGGCGGGTACCAAGCACTCATTAATAACGCAGTTCAGCGGGCACAAGCGCGCGCAGAGGAATTAGCAGACATATTAGGAAACAGTAAAAATGGATAGCGCTTACTTCAGCAGCCCAGCTCTCTACTTGATCGATGCCCTTTTTGGTCTCTACCTGATCGCCATTATGCTGCGTTTCCTACTGCAACTGGTGCGCGCCAGCTTCCACAACCCCGTCTGCCAATTTCTAGTCAAAATTACAAACCCACCTTTAGTACCACTGCGCCGGATTATTCCTGGCCTTAAAGGTGTTGATGTCGCCTCCCTCTTTCTGCTATTTGCAGTGCAGTTAGCAGCGATCTTATTGAAGCTGCTGATTGGCGGCCAACCGTTCAGCATTCTCATCCTTATTCCAGTTGCCATCGCAGATCTACTCTCGCTGGCGGTAAATATCTTCATGGTCGCAATACTGATTCAAGTGGTCTTAAGCTGGGTTGGGCAAGGGGCACACAACCCGCTCACCACGATGATTTATTCACTCACTGAACCCGTTTTACGCCCCGTCCGTCGCCTTATCCCCCCCATTGGCGGGATGGATCTATCCCCATTGGTCGTACTGATCTCCATTCCACTGATTAAGATGCTGGTGATCGCCCCAATCGCTAATTTAGGCCGTTTATTCATATAAGCGTCCCACAAAAAAACGGCCATTTTAAACCCATAAATAATAGTCAACTTATAGCTCAATCGACTCACTTAAATATTAAAATAAAACCAGCCATACAGTTTTTTGAAAAAAAGCTCATGCATAGGCACAAAATTCCGATAGTAGACTGTAACTACAATAAATTTTAGCCATAATTAGTCACCACACTAAGGGCAGATCTGGAAAGGGAAATATGTCCACAAACGCATTGGATATTAATGAGGCTTTACAGCAAGACCGCTTTAGCAACCAAATGGCGGCCTTTGCCCAGTGGAAAACTGAGCTTGTCCAGACCATCAGGAATTATCAAGAGTGGCTGGATCAATATGACAAAAGCAGCCCCGAAATTGAACTGCGCATCTTTGACGCGCTAAAAGCGCTCGACTCTGACAATCTCAACATCGCTTTTGTCGCCGAATTTTCGCGCGGCAAAACCGAGTTAATCAACGCCATATTTTTTGCTAACTACGGTCGACGCCTTCTCCCCTCCGAAGCCGGACGCACCACGATGTGTCCTACTGAGCTCTTTTATGACAAAAACAAAAATCAGCCATTTATTAAACTACTGCCCATCGAAACACGTTTAAGCGATGCCAGCCTTTCGGAGCTTAAAAATGAAGAGAGTTACTGGACAGTGCTGCCACTTGACGTTGACTCACCCGACCAAATGGCCGAAGCCTTTAAGGAGATCGTTAAAACTAAAGAGGTGCCTGCAGATGAGGCGGAAAAGCTAGGGCTCTACTGCGACGAACTTCATGGTGGTGATGATGACAGCCCGGCACCTCAAAATGTCGAAATCCCAATGTGGCGCCATGCGCTCATCAGTTTCCCTCACCCTCTGCTGCAACAAGGCCTTGTGATACTAGACACACCCGGACTCAATGCCCTCGGTAGTGAACCAGAACTCACCCTCAACATGTTGCCCAGCGCTCAGGCGGTACTGTTTGTCTTGTCCGCAGATACAGGCGTCACCAAGAGCGATCTTGATATGTGGAAAAACCACATCATGGCCTTTCGTGACAAAAAACAACGCGGCCTAGTGGCCGTGTTAAACAAAATTGATATCTTGTGGGACGAGATGAAAAAGCCTGAAGAGGTCATCGCGTCCATTGAAGAACAGCGCCAAACCAGCGCCACCATGCTTGGCATCGACTGCAGCAGCGTCTACCCCGTTTCCGCACAGAAAGCACTGTTGGCTAAAACAAAAAAAGATGATGAGCTACTCAAAAAGAGTAACTTGCTCGCACTCGAGTCGCTACTGGCAAATGATATTCTGCCGGGCAAGCAGCGGGTCATCTGGAATAGCATTGTGTCTGGCTTAGATCAATCTATCAACAACACCTACACCCCCATTGCTGGCCAGTTGCAAGACCTGAGTAAACAGTTGGCACAATTAGAAGCGCTGCGCGGAAAAAATGAAGATGTCGTGCAACAATTATTGCAAAAAGCAAAAGAACAGAAAGTCGCCTACTACGAAAGTGTTAAAAACTTTCAAGCCAG
>JALSHQ010000205.1 GCA_026982145.1 Gammaproteobacteria bacterium
TCCCACCAGTGACCGCGACGCGCAGCGGCTGCGCCAACTTGCCGAGTTTTAACGCCTGCGCCTCTGCTGTCGCCTTCACCACGCCGTGGATGCTCTCTGCGCTCCAGTCACCCAATAGCGCTAGGTTGTCTCGCAGTGCGCTTAGCCCCTGCTGAATGGCGGGTTTGAGCTGTTTGGCCACCGCTTTCTCATCATAGGCTTCGATATCTTTGTAAAAGTAGAGGCTGGTTTCCGCCATTTCGACCAATGTTTTACAACGCTCCTGTTGAACTTTTACCAGCTCAATCAGGTTCGGCCCAGTGGTTGGATCGATGCCCACATTACCCAGATGCCAGCTTAGGTGGTGAGCGATATGCTCCGGCGCACTCTCTTTGATGTAGTGCTGGTTAAGCCATAACAGCTTGCTGCTATTAAACGCTGAGGCTGAGCTGTTGATATCTTCAATATCAAACAGGCTGATCATCTCATCGATACTGAAGATCTCTTGATCCCCATGCGACCAACCTAGGCGTACCAAATAATTGAGCAGCGCCTCCGGCAGGTAACCCTCTTCACGGTACTGCATCACACTCACTGCGCCGTGGCGTTTGGAGAGCCGCTTGCCATCATCACCCAAAATCATAGGCAGGTGCGCATAGAGCGGTGCTTTGCCCCCCAGCGCCTCTAAAATATTGAGCTGGCGCGGAGTGTTGTTGAGGTGATCATCACCGCGGATCACATGGCTCATCGCCATATCAAGGTCATCAACCACGACGGTCAAGTTATAAGTGGGGCTGCCGTCAGAACGGGCAATGATAAGGTCATCCAACTCGCTGTTATTAAAAACCACGCGACCACGCACGAGGTCTTTCACCACCACTGACCCTTCAGCTGGGTTACGAAAACGCACCACCGGGCTGCCACTCTCTGCGGGGGGGGCTTTCAGTGCGCGACAACAGCCGTCATAGCGCGGCTTCTGTTTGTTGGCCATCTGCCCGGCACGTAGGGTTTCCAGTCGTTCTTTGGAGCAGTAGCAGTAGTATGCCTTATCTTCATCGAGCAGTTTGTGAATCACCGCTTGATAGCGCTCCATGCGCTCGGTCTGACGGAAAGGGCCTTCATCATATTCAAGCCCGAGCCAAGTCATCCCTTCGAGGATGGCGTTGACGGATTCGGCTGTGGAGCGCTCAAGGTCAGTGTCTTCGATGCGCAGC
This sequence comes from Gammaproteobacteria bacterium, assembly GCA_026982145.1. Taxonomy (GTDB): domain Bacteria; phylum Pseudomonadota; class Gammaproteobacteria; order SZUA-140; family SZUA-140; genus SZUA-76. Next base: position 1,194 of record JALSHQ010000205.1, read on the forward strand.
ACAAAGCGTCCGCCATGTTTACGTGCATATAACCAGGAATAGAGTGCGGTGCGTGCGCCGCCAACATGCAGATAGCCTGTTGGGCTGGGGGCAAAGCGTGTACGTGTCGTCATAATCTCCAGTAAAACATTCAAACCAAGTGCGCTATTTTAACAGCATCGGGAAAAAAGTCAGCGAAATCAAACGGCCGCCGGAGAAAATGCCCGTTAAAAACAACAAATCCTTTCATCAGCAAGGGGTTAGCATTCTCTCTGAAAGCGCGCAATTAGGGGTACATCGGCGCAATGACCGGCTCATCACGCTCAGCGGGAGGCTGCTGCACGCTTTCCGCCTTGAATGCAGCCCATAACGGCTGGCCATTCCACCCCGCTTCATTCTTCTCGCTGCGATGCGAGTAAAGCTGCCGGTTCAACGCCTCAACTTCACCCCTCAGCGTTTCACTCACGCGCTGAGCAAGATCCGCCAGTGACCCCGGCCGAGCCTCAGGCCAGCGTGCCGCCGCCCACGCCAGCAGCGCAACTTTAGCCGCCGGTGCGTCATTGCGATGGCAGGCGGCCTGTAACGCTTTTTTTGCAGCGCTCAGCGCAGGCTGCGTGGTCGCTGCCTCAACCGCGCCTCCCATTTGAGGCTCACGCTTATTGCGCACCATCAGCCATGCCACGGCGGTCAACAACCAACCAAGCGCCAGCAAACCGCTCACCCATTGCCAGAACCGCGCTTGTGAGGGTGATGGCTGCGTCAGCACTAATTGGTTTTCACCCACACTCACCTCCGCCACACTTGCACTCGGCACAGGTGCAACGCCAGTGGATGGCGCAGCACTCACGGTTAATGTGCGTGCAGGCAGGCGAGCCACCGCTTGCTGCCCCGTTTGGGTGTTCCACCATGGCACTTCAATCGCAGGGAGCAGATACTCACCCGCCGCTGTCGGAATCAGTGCGATCTTCTCTTGGCGCACGCCGATCACCCGATCCTGCTTTTTATCAATCATCTGCCGCGCCTGATCCGGGTACGCTTTGACCCCTGTTGGCATTTCAGGGGTGATGGTCGGCAGTTGCGCCGCCGTCAGACCATCTGCAATGAGCGTTAAGGTCCACGTTAGGGGCTCACCGGCCACCACTGACTGAGTGAGATCTACCCCGGCAGGCCACTCTTCAACCAGCCGCACCTCACGCGCGGGCAGCCACTGCTGCGGTACCACCCCTGCGGGGATCGGCTGCACATCAAGCGTGATCGCTTCTGAGGTGATGCGGCGAATCGGCCCGCTCTGATCAAACATATCGAACATCCCGCGTGTGCGGTTGACCAATTGCCCCTCAAAGGTAAGTGGTGCAATCGTCACTGTGCCGCGCTGCTGCGGGAAGATCGCATAACTGCGTTCCAACACGACATAGCGCCGACCATTGCGTGTGGTCTCAAATTCACGGTCATCGCCCAGCTTCTCGATCACCGCATCCGCATCACTGATCACGGGTTCCGACAAGCGTGCATTAGCCACATTGACCGCACGAAAGAGGCGCGCCTTGTAAATCACCTGTGACTGCACATAGATGCGCTTCGAATCAGCAGCCGGCTCACTGCTCACCTCAATAAATAGCGCTGAATTATTGGCCGCCGCTGTTGCCGCTGCCGGCTCATTCACGGTGATCACCAGCGGCTCACTTTGGTCTTTCCCAAACGAAATCTTTGGCACCTCTAAACGCCCCGCCCGTTTGGGCATCAACACCACCGTCCACTGGCGTGATTGCGTCACTTTGCCGTTAACGATCTGCATGGTCGTCCCCTGACTCTGCTGCCTAATCTCAAAAGCCTGTTCCAGCGGTTTAAAGTCGGGGTCATCATCCACCGCACCATCGGCCTCAAAGACCA
>JALSHQ010000206.1 GCA_026982145.1 Gammaproteobacteria bacterium
GGGTTGTAGCGAAGAAACGAAGCAAGACACAACATGGATACTGGGGAAGTGGGAGCTGGCGTATAACCCTGAGAAGGATGATGAAGATGCCTTGATCTTCGATTCCGATGACACTGTGACAGTGCTCGCCGAAAAAGGAGGAAAGCTCCCGGGAACGTACCAATACAGTGATGGAATATTAAAAATATCGTTGCCGACGCAGCGCAAGACTATTGAAGTTGAATTTGAAGTATCATCTGACCATAGCAAGCTGACGTATGCATCAGGGGCGTATTACATCAAAAAATAATAGCGTCTGCGTGAGGTTTCCACGGTGGTCATGGTGGAAATCGTATGTCATGTTATCGTTTTAGCTCGGTTTTTCGGGGTAATCACTTAACCCCTTATGTACAACTTGGAGGAAGTATGGCGGAAACAGTAGATGAGATCACGATCGACTACACAGATGAGGGTATTTTAGTCATCAAACAGCTGGATAAGCAGGTACTGACCAAAGGGGCGTGGTCGACCATTATCTTTAAGTATCAAGATTGGGATAAGCGCAAAGAAGAGTATAGCCAGACCCGTTACACGATTCGTCGTTATCAAAAGCGGAATGGCGAGTATATGCAGAAGTCCAAATTTAATATCTCAAGCAAGGATCAAGCAGAAAAGATCATTGAAGCGTTACAGAGATGGACGGCTGAAGAAGATTAATCGCTGCTCATAAAAAGTGAGGATAGAAAAATCTCAAATTTAAAACTTGGATGGCTATAGAAATCCCAGTGTTTACCGACATTACTTTAAAGTAGTATCTTGAATTAAATGGATTTTACATTAGTAGGTGGATAATGGGCGGGCGTTCCGAAGAAGAAACACTGGATGAATTATGGGAAAGTTCCTACCTAGCGGGTGGGAATGTAGCTTATCTAGAGCAGCTTTACGAAAATTTTCTAGTAGACCCGAACTCGGTAGAGGAGACATGGCGTGAGCGCTTTGAAACCCTGCCGACTATTAATGGTACGGTTAAAGATGTCTCGCATACGGAAATCAAAGCCTCATTTCGTCAGTTAGCGCGGCAGAGGCCGGGGCGTGCTCAGTCTTTGATATCGCCTGCAACAGCAACTTCAGCACAGGGTGATAAACAGGCGCAGATCCTTCAGTTTATTGATTCATATCGATTTTTAGGGCACCTCCAAGCAACATTGGACCCACTTCAAATGGCGCCTCGTGCTGCGATTGCCGAGCTGAGTCTGGCTCATTACGGGCTAGCAGAGCAAGATATGGAGGCAATATTTCATACCGGCACGCTCACCGTTAACGGTGAAAATAGCGCGCCATTAAATAAAATTATTGAGCAACTCAAACAACTCTATTGCGGCAATGTTGGCGTTGAGTATATGCACATTGCTGAAGCCGCTGAGCGCAACTGGATTATGCAGCGTGTTGAAGCGGGGTACGGCTCCGGTACTTTCTCAGATGAAGCAAAAAAGCAGTTACTCGAGCGCATCACTGCGGCAGAGGGGCTTGAGCGCTACCTTCATACTAAATATACCGGTCAAAAACGCTTTTCACTGGAAGGTGCCGAATCACTGATTCCACTATTGGATAAAATTGTGAAACGGGGTGGTAGCCATGGCGTTAAAGAGATCATTGTCGGCATGGCGCATCGTGGGCGGCTGAATGTATTGATCAATATTATGGGTAAAAACCCTGCCGACCTATTCCTTGAGTTTGAAGGCAAGGCTAAAAATAACAGTGAAGGCACGGGTGATGTGAAGTATCACCTAGGCTTCTCATCCAATATAAATACTCCTGGCGGCTCCATTCACATGGCACTTGCCTTTAATCCATCTCATCTTGAGATTGTTGGCCCCGTTGTCGAAGGGTCTGTGCGCGCAAGGCAGGAAGGGCGTAATGATAGCGTCGGTGACCAAGTGGTGCCTGTGGTGATTCACGGAGATGCTGCCTTTGCAGGGCAAGGGGTGGTGATGGAGACACTCAACATGTCTCAGTCACGTGGCTATGCCACTAAAGGCACCATTCATATCATCATCAATAATCAAATTGGCTTTACCACCAGCAACCAAAAAGACTCTCGCTCGACCCTCTACTGCACCGATGTGGCCAAAATGGTTAACGCGCCAATCTTTCATGTTAATGGGGATGACCCAGAAGCGGTGCTCTTTGTTACGCAAATTGCGCTAGATTACCGCATGACCTTTCATAAGGACGTCGTGATAGACCTAGTCTGCTACCGGCGCCATGGCCACAGTGAAGCAGATGAGCCATCAGCCACACAGCCACTCATGTATCAGCACATTAAAGCGATGAAGACAACGCGAGCACTTTATGCCGAGATGTTGGAAAGTGAAGGGGTGATTCGTAACGATGAGGCTGCGCAATACATGAATAAATTTCGTGATGCGCTAGATGCAGGTGAAGGTGTAGTGCCTGAATTTATTCGTGAACAAGAGGTTGAAAACCCCTACACCTTTGACTGGCAACCCTATCTGAATGGGGATATTACACAGCCGGTAGATACACGTATTGAGCTGGCAAAATTGCGCCAATATGCGGAGACGATGCATCAGCTACCGGAAGAGTTTGTACTGCACTCCAATGTGAATAAAATCTTTAATAGCCGTCACAAAATGGCAGCGGGCGCACTGCCTGTTGATTGGGGTTTTGCCGAAAACATGGCCTACGCAACCTTACTGAAAGAGAATTTTAGCGTGCGGCTTTCTGGTCAGGATTGTGGTCGCGGCACATTTTTTCATCGTCATGCAGTGCTTTATAACCAGCAAGATGGTGAGGCACATGTGCCGTTGCGCCACCTTGTTGAAGATGATGAATTGGTTAATTTTCTGGTCATCAATTCATTACTATCAGAAGAGGCGGTGCTGGCCTTTGAATATGGCTATTCCACCACTGACCCCAACACGCTTACGATCTGGGAAGCGCAATTTGGTGATTTCGCCAATAACGCCCAAGTGGTGATCGACCAGTTTATCAGTGCCGGTGAACAAAAATGGGGTCGCCTGAGTGGCCTAGTGATGTTGCTGCCGCACGGTTATG
>JALSHQ010000207.1 GCA_026982145.1 Gammaproteobacteria bacterium
GCGGTTGTTTCTGGTGCATGGAACCGCCCTTTGATCAATTGAATGGTGTTATATCTACCACTTCTGGTTATGCCGGTGGAGATGAAGATAATCCGACTTATCAGCAAGTTTCGAGTGGGAAAACAGGGCACACAGAAGTGGTTCAAGTTTTGTATGACCCGGACAAGGTTGATTACCAAACATTGCTTGATATTTTTTGGCGGAATATTGATCCCACCGCAGTAGATCGTCAATTTGTCGATGTGGGCAGGCAATATCGCAGCGCAATTTTTTATCACGATGTTGAGCAGCAGCGAGTGGCGTTGGCATCAAAAGAGATGCTTGTTAAATCTGGTCACTTTGAAAAGCCAATTGTGACTGAAATAACTGCACTAAAGAATTTTTACAAGGCAGAAGAGTATCATCAGGATTTTTACCAGAAGAACCCTGTTCGCTATAAATTTTATCGTTTCAGCTCTGGGCGAGATCAATACCTTAAAAAGAAGTGGGGCAATGAATAAGTCGATTTTTTAAGGAACCCTATTTTAAAACATACTGCCAGCCTTAGTGCTGGTTATTTTTTGGTGAGCATATAAAACGCTGAGTATCACAATTAAATGTAATGTTAAGCCTAGCGGGTACGACTACATAATGATTGCCTAACTTGGCCATCTAATAAAGGAACTTATGACCATGCTACAAGAGGGATTGACCTTGACTTTGCTCAGCCTATTAGCAGCTAAGGGCTTTGTTTTATGAAAAATAGAAAACTGTTATTGGCAGGTGTTATTGCAATTCTGGTTTTCAGTTACTTATTGTTCGACCTTGGGCAATATTTCAGCCTTGAATTTATTAAATCTCAGCAGGCAGCCATTGGGGCGTATCACCAAGCGCACCCACTGACAACCATCGCACTGTTTTTCATCGTGTATGTGATTATCACTGGCCTCTCACTGCCTGGTGCAGCAATAATGACGCTAGTTGCAGGGGCGATCTTTGGTCTTTTTACGGGCACACTTATTGTTTCGTTTGCATCAACCCTAGGTGCCACCATTGCATTTTTGGCGTCACGTTACCTGTTGAGAGATGCTATTCAGCGCAAGTTTGGTGACCGCCTGGCAACCATTAACGCAGGCATTGAAAAAGATGGTGCCTTCTATCTTTTTACGCTTCGCCTTGTACCGCTATTTCCCTTTTTTATCATTAACCTCTTAATGGGTTTAACACCGATCCGTACCGTGACCTATTTTCTTGTGAGTCAAGTCGGTATGTTGGCTGGGACGATTGTCTATGTTAATGCGGGAACACAGCTTGCTCAGATTAATGATCTTGCTGGAATCCTCTCTCCCGGCCTGCTTTTATCTTTTGCCCTGCTAGGGATCTTTCCATTCATTGCTAAAAAAGTGGTCAGCATGGTCAAAGAAAGGAAAATTTTGGAGGGGTACCCGAAGCCAGCGAAGTTTGATCGTAATCTAATCGTGATTGGCGGTGGCTCTGCTGGGCTTGTGACCTCATTAATTGGTGCCGCAGTTAAAGCTAAAGTGACATTGATTGAAAAACATAAAATGGGAGGAGACTGCCTCAACACTGGCTGTGTTCCCTCAAAAGCACTGATACGATCGGCCCGCTTTGTCGCACAACAGCGGCACGCTAAAGCGCTGGGGATGAAATCTGCCAGTGTCGATTTTGATTTTTCCGATGTGATGGAACGCATCCAGCGTGTGATTAAAACGATTGAGCCGCACGATTCCGTAGAACGATTTCGTGGCCTAGGGGTTGATGTGATTGAAGGGGAGGCCAAAATTACATCGCCGTATACTGTTGAAGTTAGCGGAGAGACCCTAACAACGCGAAACATTGTGATTGCTACAGGTGCGCGGCCATTCGTGCCACCACTGCCGGGGTTAGGTGAGGTGGGGTATCTCACATCCGATACCATATGGGAACTGCGCAAGTTACCAAAGCGGCTCATCGTATTGGGTGGTGGCCCCATTGGGTGTGAGCTTGCGCAGAGCTTTGCACGCCTCGGCAGCCGTGTCACACAGGTCGAAATGGCTGACCGTATTATGGGGCGTGAAGACCCGGATGTCTCTGCAGTGGTTGCAGCGCGCTTTAAAGCTGAAGGGGTTGAGCTGCTTACTGGGCACCAGGCGCAAGCATTCTCGCTCGAAAATGGCGAGAAAATTTTAGTTTGTGATCATGGAGGCAAAGAAGTTCGCATCGCATTTGATCAGGTGCTCATCGCCCTCGGGCGTGTCGCGAATACCCGCGGTTTTGGCCTAGAAACATTGGGGGTTACCATTGACCGAACAGTTACCGTTAATGAGTTACTGCAGACCAACTTCCCCAATATTTATGCTGCAGGAGACGTGGCTGGCCCTTACCAATTTACTCACACGGCTGCTCATCAAGCGTGGTATGCCGCAGTCAATGCGCTCTTTAGTGGTTATAAATCTTTTAAGGTTGATTATCGAGTGATCCCTTGGGCGACCTTTACTGATCCTGAAGTGGCGCGCGTCGGGCTTAATGAAACAGAGGCACAAGAGAAAGGTATCAAGTATGAACTGACCCGCTATGGTATCGATGACCTTGATCGTGCCATTGCTGACGAAGAGGCACACGGCTTTATAAAAGTGCTTACAGTGCCGGGTAAAGATCGTATTTTAGGGGTGACTATTGTCGGTCAGCATGCGGGTGAGCTGATTGCAGAGTATGTGACTGCCATGAAATATGGGCTGGGGTTAAATAAAATTCTCGGTACGATCCACATCTATCCCACCATGGCGGAGGCCAATAAATATGTTGCCGGAAACTGGAAGCGGGCACATGCACCGAAAAAGTTACTTGAGTGGGTTGAGCGGTTTCACAACTGGAGACGCGGTGAATGAGGCATTTTATTATAGCGATCACTTTGCTGGTCGCGACACTGCCCGTGCACGCAGAAAGCTTTGATCATAGTCGTTGGGGCAGCCTGCTTAATAAGCATGTTGTACCGATTAATCAGGGGGTTGCCACAGAGGTTGATTATCACAGTTTTTTGAAAAATCGGTTTCTGTTAAAAGAGTACCTCAACT
>JALSHQ010000208.1 GCA_026982145.1 Gammaproteobacteria bacterium
AGTACATTCGGGGCGTAGCGCAGCCTGGTAGCGCACCGGCATGGGGTGCCGGTGGTCGGAGGTTCGAATCCTCTCGCCCCGACCATTTTCCCACTCTATTTTCTATTAGCGACTAAGGAACCTCAGAGCTTCCTTAAGGAACCTCTGATCAATTCATGAACTCGTGTCTTGCGTCTAAAATATCCAGCTTCTGCGTTCCGAATCTTCGCAATAACCCGCTATTACGTGCGATTCGCGCCTTGAATCTAAATATTTTAGACCACAATCTACTTCGTCCAGAATTAGTCAGAGGTTCCTTAAATAATAATTTCCTTATTTCAAAGCTCAATTATGCTTTAATGCCGCAATGTTCAGACCGTTAGAAATCTTCATTGGGCTGCGCTATACCCGCGCCAAACGTCGTAATCATTTCATCTCTTTTATATCGTTGATCTCGATGTTGGGTATCGCATTGGGCGTGACGGTACTGATCACCGTGACCTCGGTGATGAATGGCTTCGAAAAAGAGCTGCGTGAACGCATTCTTGGGGTTGTCTCTCACGCCACAGTGCAGGCTGTTGGCAAGCCCCTGCAAGAGTGGCAACAGCTCGGAGATTTTCTGCGCCAGCACGATGAAATCATAGGTGTCGCCCCTTATATTCAGGCAGAGGGGATGTTAAGTCAGGGCGCGATAGTCAATGGCACCCTGATTCGAGGAGTGCTGCCATCACAAGAAGGTGAAGTCTCACAACTTGGCAGCAAGATGCTGGCTGGCAAGCTAGATAATTTACAAGCGGGTGAGTTTGGCATCATTCTCGGTAAAGATTTGGCACTGTCGATGCGTGCCGGCCTTGGCGACAGAGTCACACTCATCACCCCACAAGCTAGTGTGACTGCGGTGGGTATTTTACCCCGACTTAAGCGCTTTACGGTTGTGGGTATTTTTGAAATCGGCATGTATGAATACGACAGCGCACTTGCACTGCTGCACCTTGAAGATGCCTCACGTCTTTTTCGGCTTGATGGTGGGATGACCGGTGTGCGTATAAAACTGGACGATATGTTTGCGGCACCCAAACTCACACGCCAACTGCTAGATGAACTGCCGCTCGGCTATCGTGCCAGCGACTGGACTCACCAACACGCCAATTTTTTTCGTGCTGTTCAGATGGAAAAAACCGTGATGTTTGTCATCCTCTTTTTAATCGTTGCCGTTGCGGCTTTTAACATCGTCTCCACACTGGTGATGATGGTCACGGACAAAGAAGGGGACATCGCCATTTTACGAACACTCGGCATCAGCCCTAGCTCAATTATGGGGATATTTGTTGTACAAGGCACGCTCATTGGTGTGATCGGTACCTTGCTCGGCACCGTCGGTGGTGTCGCGCTCGCGCTTAATGTTGAAACGCTAGTGCCTGCGATAGAGCGACTCTTCAGCATTGAGTTCCTCGCAGCAGATGTCTATTACATCAGTGACCTTCCATCGGATATGCGCTACTCAGATGTCATTGCGATCAGCTCAATCTCTTTGGTGGTTTCGCTTATCGCAACACTCTATCCCGCATGGCGCGCCTCACGCACACAACCTGCCGAGGCGTTGCGTTATGAGTGAACATGCGATACTGCAGTGCCGGAATTTACAGAAACGCTTTACAGAAGGGGGCATGAATGTAGAAGTGTTAAGTCACATTAACTTCACAGTGGCCGCCGGGGAGCGGGTCGCCATTGTGGGGAGTTCCGGCCAAGGAAAAAGTACACTGTTACATCTATTGGGCGGCCTTGATAGCGCCTCGGGTGGTGAAGTGCTGGTGATGGGGGAGGATATGATGCAGCTGAGTGAGCGACAGCGCAGCCGTTTACGCAACAGCACACTTGGCTTTATCTACCAATTCCACCACCTGCTTGCCGAATTTACGGCGCTAGAGAATGTGGCCATGCCACTGTTAATTCGAGGTGTTTCACCTGTTTCTGCCTCTGAAAGTGCTGCGGAATTGCTCGACAAGGTTGGGCTTAACCACCGCTGTCACCACAAGCCGGGGGAGATGTCGGGGGGTGAACGGCAGCGCGCTGCGGTCGCCAGAGCATTAGTGACCGAGCCTAAATGTGTATTGGCTGATGAGCCTACGGGCAATCTGGATCGTAAAAATGCGGATCACATTTATAATTTGATGCTGGAATTAAACCAGGCACTCAACACCAGCTTTGTCGTGGTGACGCATGAAATATCGCTGGCACAACGGATGGATCGAATTTTAGTGCTCGATGATGGGGAGCTTAAAGCGCAATAACATGACTGCTCAGGAGTGATGGCGCTTTGCTTTGCGGCGCTTGCGCCGGGCTTGCCACCCCTTTAACACGTGAGAGCGCCAGAACCAGCGCATCATAATGTTGCCGATGAGCGCAAGAAAAGTGCCTATCAAAAAGCAGCCCAGCAGAAAGGGTGCCCAGATATCTCCGAGCTGAGTCATGAGCCATTCAGCGGTGAGTGCAAATTCTACCTCCTGAACAGGGAGATCTAATACCCATGCGCCCAATTTATACGCGCAATAAAAAATCACCGGCATGGTCAGTGGGTTGGTAATCCAGACCAGTGCCACAGCGATCGGCAGGTTCACTCGAAGCAAAATGGACGCCGCCGCAGCCAAAATCATCTGAAAAGGCACCGGCATCAGCGCCATAAAAAGCCCCACTGAAAATGCACCTGAGACCGAGCGGCGGTTCAGATGCCACAGATTAGGGTCATGAATCAATTTCCCAAAAACTTTTAGATGCTTGTGTTCACGGATCTTCTTATAATCCGGCAGAAACCTTTTTATTATTTTTTTAGGCATCCGATAACAATAGCCTAAGCTAGCCGTGGCTGTCTATATTTTGGCAGTACGACTATAGTAGGGTGGCATGCATAACCAGGGAAGGATATGCGACTCGGGGCACTCGCGTTCTTAGGTGGTATTTTTTGGTTTCAGCAACTGGCTGAGCTGCCATCAATTTCATCGATTCAGCTAATGCTATGGCTAGCGCTGTTATTGCTGACTGTTTGCGTCACGCTATTTTATCGCGCGCTT
>JALSHQ010000209.1 GCA_026982145.1 Gammaproteobacteria bacterium
TTGATGGGATTATGCAGCGTGCTGTTGAGCGAGGACTATCCCGTAGAGAGGAGCTGTTTCCGACACACATTGGCGTGGATGAAACGGCCTTCAAGAAGCGGCATGACTACGTGACTGTCGTGTCAGGCCAAGCAGGGTAGTGACCGTAAGAAGGCGACGCTCAAGGCGTGGTATGAAAGCCCGACAGAGGAGCAGCAAGAGGCCAGGGTCGACTAATTAGAGCCTAATGCTCACTTGCTTCCTACCATTGCACGTATTGCACCATAAGCGGAAATATTGGTATCACTGAGCGGTTGAATATACCTTTGGAGAAAGGATACACGGCTAATGAGTCCGAAAGACTGGGTTACCTGCTGATTATGCGGTGCTATGTGTACAAAAAGTAAGCTACAGTCGCCCACGCGCATCCAGCATTGAAAACCCTATCAACCCCGGCGCTACCGCTTTGGTCAATGCGATCACCTTGAACAGCTCGCCCATTTCATGCGGCATGGTGAGCGTTTTTATCGCCTGCGCTTGCATCACTTGCTGCTCGTGGGTGCTCTGCTCTGCGCTCTCAGCCAGCAGCTCCATTAACCCTGAGCTCAGCAGAAAGTGCGCTTGCGTCGTGTAACCCGCCACCTCAAGCCCTGACGCCACCGCACTTTCAGCCACTGCGGTGAAATCCACGTGCGCAGTCACATCTTGTAGCCCGGGTAAAATCAAGGGATCACTGTGTGCTTGATGACGATAGTGACACATCACGGTGCCGGTCTTGCGCTCTGGCATGTAATATTCTCGCCGAGGAAAACCGTAATCGATTAATAGCACTAACCCTTCTTCAAGCATCGCGGCAACACTGCTCACCCAGTCGGCAGCCGCGAGGTTGATCTCAGAGATATATTCGCCATCAAATTCATCAACACCGCACTCATTCATAATATGAGCGGCGGCTTCTGCGAGGCGCGGAGAGGTCATTTCACCATCACACCAGATGAGTCGCTCGCCATTCCAGCCCACATACCGTTCAGTGGGCTGTTTGGGGTCAAAGCGCACAAGATGAACGGGCATCGCGTCGAGCAGCTCATTGGCCAAAACGACGCCTTTGAATCCAGCCGCCGGCAGTGCGTCGAGCCAGATCACACGATCCATTAAATGCGGCACTGCCTGCTGAAGATGTGAGCGCTGGCGTTCGCGCAGGTCTGCGCTGAGGTCGAGAATATAATAGTGCGCTGGCAGGCTGTTGAGTTTCTCCAGCTCACGTAGAATTTCACCCGCCATCGCCCCGGAGCCTGCGCCAACTTCTAGGATATCCATGCCACTTTTATCAGCCATCACTTGTTGGCACTGGCGCGCGACGCATTGCGAAAATAGCGGTGAAATTTCAGGGGCGGTGATAAAGTCCCCTGCCGCACCAATTTTATGAGCGCCCGCACTGTAGTAACCGAGCCCTGGTGCATGCAGTATCAACTCCATATAACGCGCAAAGGGGATCTTGCCGCCGTGCTCTGCAATCTCATCGATAATCACTTCACCTAAGCGCGCACTGTGGGCGAGGGTCTGTTCGTCGAGGTCACCCAGCTTAAGCGCTCCCGGTGTAGAATTTGGCCTGTTTTGGTTCACTTTGTTTTATACTCGCTGAGGGTCTCGCCCCTGAGGGGCAGGTACTTTGCGCTATTTTAACAGAGTTATAAACAGGGGTTTTGGTGAGCGACAATAGAGATGATCTTTCCGGGAAAGTGGCGCTGATCACAGGTGCCGCACGACGTATCGGTGCGGCCATGGCGCGCACGCTGCACCGTGAAGGGATGAATTTAGCGTTGCATTACCACACCTCAGATAAGGCCGCTCGCACGTTACAGACCGAGCTCAACGCACAACGTAAAGATTCCGTCGTGCTGATTCAGGCCGACCTGCTCCAAACTGCCAAACTGGCAGCCATCGTCAAAGAAGCCGCCGCTCATTGGAAGCGGCTTGATGTGTTAATCAACAACGCATCGACCTTCTACCCGACCCCTATCGGCACCGTCACTGAGTCACAGTGGGATAACCTAATCGGCACCAATCTTAAAGCACCCTTTTTTCTGGCGCAGGCGGCGGCACGTCACCTCAAACAACAACGCGGCTGCATCATCAATATCGTCGATATCCATGGTGAGCGACCACTTAAAGCGCACCCCGTTTACTCTACGGCCAAAGCAGGGCTGGTGATGTTGTCGCGCACATTAGCACGTGAGCTGGGGCCGGAGATTCGGGTCAATGCGGTCGCACCGGGTGCCATTATGTGGCCTGAAAATGGCATTGATGATGTCACCAAAAAGCGCATTCTTTCACGCACGACACTGAAGCGCCAAGGCGCACCCGACGATATCGCACGCGCGGCACTGTTTTTGATTCGTGATGCGGGTTATGTGAGCGGGCAGACCATCACCGTCGATGGTGGACGTTCGCTGAGTGACTAACCGCTACCACTCAAAACTCACCGCCGTCAGCGGCTGAGCACGTTGGTCAAACTGCTGCCACATCGCGCTAAAACTGATTCCTTGCAGCGGATGCACTAGATCACCCGAGAGTTCTGCCAACGGCCGAAGCACAAAAGCGTGCCGAGTAATTTCGCCGCGAGGCAGCTGCAGTTTGCCGCGCTGTAGCACAACATCACCGTATAGCAGCAGGTCAATATCCAATGTGCGCGGGCTAAAACTGGGCAGGGTCCGATCTCGTTGATGTTGATCTTCAATCTGCCGCAGCACAGCGCCTAAAGCATCAATACTGCTATCGGTGCTGAAGTGCGCAACTAGGTTATAGAACGGGTCTCCATCAAAACCGACCGCTGCACTCTCGTAAACCGGTGAAACCGCGACTTCACCAAAGTGCTGGCGCAGCGCAGCCACGCCGGAGCGAATATTCAGCTCACGCTCGACATTGCTACCGATACCGACATGGACAATATGCGCTCGGGGGGAGTCGCTCATCGCGGGCGCTTTTCTCCGCGTTCAATAATCACACCCACACCACTGGCACCACGAATGGCACCCA
>JALSHQ010000210.1 GCA_026982145.1 Gammaproteobacteria bacterium
GGCGACAATGGCGTATTACTCTCCGGCGGCCAACGGCAGCGCCTCGCGATTGCGCGCGCTTTGTTGAAGAATGCGCCTATCCTCATCCTCGATGAAGCCACCTCGTCGCTGGACAGTGAATCTGAACGCTACATTCAAGCTGCACTTGAAGAGCTGATGAAAGATCGCACAACCTTTGTTATTGCACACCGCCTTTCTACCATTGAAAAAGCGGATCTCATTATTGTGATGCATGAAGGAAAAATTGTTGAGCAGGGTAAGCATAAAGCACTGCTGGCGATGAATCGCTATTACGCAAATCTTCATAAGCTTCAATATGCGCCGGCATCAACCGTTGCACTTGATCAAAACGTAGACTAAACCTATTCCAGCCACTTATAGAACCTCTGATTCCAGATGAATAGGATTGAAAAAATTTGGTATCAGGGGGGGTGGCAAGTGCTTCCGCTGCTCCCCATCTCGTGGCTCTTTCGGCTACTGGTCGCGATTCGATACGCACTCTATCGGCACGGCAGATTAAAAGCGAGCCGCTTTCTTGTACCTGTTATCGTTGTTGGCAATATCACAGTGGGCGGCACAGGTAAAACGCCCTTTACCATCTGGCTGGTAAATTTCTTGCGCAGGCAAGGTTATCGCCCCGGCATCGTCTCGCGTGGCTATGGTGGCAGGGCAACCGCATGGCCTCAGCCGGTAACGTCTGAAAGCGATGCCGCACTGGTAGGCGATGAAGCGGTGTTGTTGGCACGCCGCTGTCAGTGTCCGATGGTGGTGGCTCCTGATCGAACCTCAGCAGTCAAAATGCTACTAGATAGCGACGGTTGCGATATCGTCATTTCAGACGATGGCCTGCAACACTATGCGATGGGACGCGATATTGAAATTGTTATCGTTGACGGTCAACGACGTTTTGGCAACGAGCACCTACTGCCCGCAGGGCCGCTGCGCGAGCCACTCTCTCGCCTACGGGATGTTGATCTCGTGATTGTAAATGAAGGGGAGAAATCCTCTGCCAGTGAATACAGAATGACACTGGCACGCTATTACATTTATAATTTAATGACGCCAGAAAAACAGAAAGCGATCTCGGCCTTTAAAGATGAAAAGGTTCATGCAGTGGCAGGCATTGGAGACCCGCAGCGGTTTTTTAATCTGCTCAAAAAATCAGGCGTTGAGATCACCCAGCATCCTTTCCCGGATCATCACGCTTATTGCGCCGATGATTTGGCTTTCGATGATGATAAAGTGGTGATGATGACCGAAAAAGATGCCGTCAAATGCGCCGCTTTTGCAAAGCCTAACCACTGGGTTATGGCGATTGAGATGAGCCCAGAAAACGAAGTAGAAGCATGCCTAGAAGTGTTACTAAAAGAAATTGACGTGACTAATAAGTAAGAGGACGATTGCATGATGGATAAAAAATTGCTCGATATTTTGGCCTGCCCTGTATGTAAAGGGCCACTGGTATATCACGATGAGAAAAGTGAGTTGATCTGCAAAGTGGATCGACTGGGCTATCCGATCCGTGATGATATTCCGGTGATGCTGGTGGATGAAGCACGTGAACTGCCGGCGGATGAAGAAGTTTAATGGAGTTTTACGTCGTCATTCCTGCGCGTTATGCATCGACCCGACTTCCCGGAAAACCGCTGTGTAACATTGCAGGCAAACCGATGATTCAACATGTTTATGAGCGCGCGCGTGAAAGTGATGCAGAGAGAGTCATTATCGCGACTGACGATGAGCGCATCCAAGCGGTAGCGGAAGCGTTTGGGGCAGAGGTCTGTATGACATCATCGAACCACCCCTCCGGTACGGATCGCTTGGCGGAGGTGCTCGATGTTCTCGCTTGCAGTGATGAACAGATCATCATTAATCTGCAAGGTGATGAGCCTTTAATGCCGGCCGCATTAATCAATCAAACGGCTGAAAACCTAGCAAACAACAGTGCCGCTAGTGTCGCCACCTTATGCAAGCCGCTGACGAACTGCGCTGCGTTGTTTGATCGCCACTGTGTCAAGGTAACGCTGGATCAAAACGGTTACGCACTCTATTTCAGCCGCTCTGCAATCCCTTGGCCTGGCGCTGATTACAGTGCTGCAAGTGAGTCATTGCCTGAAGGCGCTGATTATTTTAGCCATATTGGGCTTTATGGTTACCGCGCCAAATTTATCAAAGCGTATGTAACTTGGTCAACTTGTCCGCATGAGAAGGTGGAGTCGCTAGAGCAGTTACGGGTGCTATGGCATGGCCATAAGATTCATGTCGGGGTGACTGATCAATACCTAGGGTTGAGCGTTGACACCAAAGAAGAGTTAACTAAGCTAGAAGCGATCATGAGCCGCGGTAGTGGCGGCTGATCAAAGCCGCTATTTTGCTAGTAGCTCAATTCCCATCGCATCTGAATCAAGCTCGCCATCTGCCGTCATTAATATAGGCAGGGTCATGGTTTCTGGAACGCGACGGTGTGCTTCACCATGTTGATCGGGCTGAATTGAGGTGTGCTTCTCGCAATCCTGGAGTACTAGGGAAGGGCCGTCTTCTAGGACTTCAATGATTTCAAAAACGACACTATGAAAACGAACGCGTTGACCGATCGTATCGCGCAAGTTTTCAATCTCTGATGTCAGTTGCGTCATGACCTAGCCTCATAATGGGGGGGGTAATCTCCGCGCACATTGTTATCCGGATGCATTTTGATTCTATAGTGTAATATTAGATAATTCCATAAGTAATCATGGTTTTAAGCTGCAATTTATTTAGATTAGTGAAAGGTGAATATATGGTTAAAGTTCTTTTTGTCTGCATGGGAAATATCTGCCGATCACCTACGGCGCAAGGTGTTTTTGAACACCAAATACAACAGTTGGGGTTGCAGGGGCAAATTGAAATCGATTCAGCGGGAACGCATGCTTACCATGTGGGGGAGCCACCGGATAAAAGAGCACAAGCCAGCGCACTCAATCGAGGTGTGGATCTTGGCGCGCAGA
>JALSHQ010000211.1 GCA_026982145.1 Gammaproteobacteria bacterium
CTATCTCTATCGGCCTTAAGCCTTGCTAGGTAAGGATAATACCCCAAACAAGCCCTACCCACTGCTCTTACACGCAACATCACAACCCCAGCCGCCTTCATACCCACGTTAAGTAGTTGTAATTAATAAATTACACTAAAGCACTGAAAGAGGTGCCTGACTGGACTTCCACTTAAGCGCTGGTTACCGAAGCGATTCCGGAGCATTTAATTGTGCCTAGCGGTTCGCTCATCGCCGTGGAACTCACCCAAACATTTCGTCATCTGAGCAGCAAAGTCACCCTACTCGCTTGTAGCACGCTGCTCTCCAAAGAAGAGCCGGAAATCGGATAGCAGCTAAAAGCGGTATTTGAAGGTGAGGATATTCAAGTGTTAAGGAGCCTCTGGTTTATTCATGAACTCGTGTCTTGCGCCTAAAATATCCATCTTCTGCGTTGCAAATCTTCGCAATAGCCCGCTACAGTGTGCCCCTTGGGTATTACGTGCGATTCGCGCCTTGAAGCTGAACATTTTAGATCACAACCCACTTCGCTCAGAATAAATCAGAGGTTCCTTAACAAAGATGTCTGTCAACTTTCGTGTTGCGCAGGTTAAGTACACAGTGCGCCATGCAATCATTTTGTAAGAATCAATTTTCCTTTACTGGTGATCCGTAGACGGTACTCATCACCGCCGTGTTCAATCACAAGTTCACGCTGCCCCGCCAGCAGTTCATCACTACTGATGCGCCGCATCGTGGAGAGAGCACTTGATTGTGCTGCTCCCGCGGCCTTGGGGAGGGGAATCTTTTGCTTATCAAAACCTTTCATCTCTGCTGCTTTACTAAAGAGGCAATACGGCCTCTAGCCACTGTGTGTGGTTCTGTTGAAATAAGATTTATATTCGTTTCTGCAACATCATTCTGATCAGTACAGGTCGTACATTCGATGCATTCATTACCAAAATCATCTGAGTTGGAGCGCCGAAGTAAACTGATTTGGTCAGCGCAAGAAAGCAGTAATAGCTTTTTAAATAACCCTTTCCAATCATTTTCACCACAGCTCGCATTATCAGCGCGCCAATGAAGGCGCTCCTCACCGGTGACAGCATCAATCAATACCACCGAAGGGGCGCCTTGTTCTAGCCGAGCATCAATCATATAGGTCATTCGCAATTCTCCTTGGGTTCATCTGCCTGACTAAGTTGCGCCTTATCACAAGCAAAACTCACGCTGGGTATCATCATGATCCTAAAGATTAAGGACTTTAACAGGAATGATTATCATTTGCAATTACAAGCTTCACCAATGAACACACCTCCACTCTTGCCTTTTAAATTCAGACGGGAATGGGAATGAGATCGATTATCGTTTACTTTTGTGATCCCTCCATTCATAATTCTACTCAGCCAGCCAAACAGACCCATGATGAGTCAAGCGATAGCCAGCCAATTAACCCATGTTACAGCCCGCACCAAAGAGCCACATGGCTAGGGCGGACACAATACTGAAAAATTACAATTGAGGGAGAAAAGAGTGAAAAGACAACATCGTTTATTGCGCGATGCAATCGCTATTGCCGCACTTGGTCTAGCGCTACCTGCTGGCGCAGCAGAAAAAGAGCCCGCTGAAGCGGAAAACAGAGCCAGTGTCCTAGATAAAATCATGGTGATCGGCAACCCAGCCAATATTGAAAAAACACCGGGTTCCGCCCAGTTGGTAACAAAAGAAGACATTCGTCAGCAAAATTATGATGATATTAACCGTGTGCTGCGCAAGGTGCCGGGGGTTTATATCCGCGAAGAAGATGGTTTTGGCCTTTTCCCCAGCATCAGCCTGCGCGGGGTGGATACGACTCGAAACTCAAAAATCACCGTAATGGAAGATGGCATCATGATGTCACCCGCCCCTTACACCGCGCCTGCCGCGTACTACTCCCCAACTGCGGGGCGCATGAGCGGGGTGGAAGTTTTAAAAGGTTCCAGCCAGATCAAATACGGCCCCCACACCACGGGCGGTGTGATCAACTACCTTTCAACCCCGATCCCGACAAAAGAGAAAGCCTACCTAAAATCGACCCTTGGCAGCTTTAACGAGCAGCGCACTCACGCCTATGTGGGCAACACGTTTGATGCCGGTTCAGCAGGGCAATTTGGTGTTTTGGTAGAGGGCTACCGCCGCCAGAGTGATGGTTTCAAACGAATCGACGAAACCCCCGATTTTCGTAATGGTGAAGATACGGGCTTCGACAAAACTGACACCACGCTCAAATTATCATGGGAGCCTAATACCTCTATCTACCAGCGCTTAGAATTCAAATATGGCGCCAGTGACCTCGATGCCAATGAGACCTATCTCGGGTTGAGTCAGACCGATTTTAATGCAGACCCCACCCGTCGCTACTCTGCATCACGTTTTGATAATATCAAAAGTGAGCAAGAGCAGACCTCACTGCGCTGGAGCATCAGCCCCACAGACGAGATCGACGTGATCACAACGGTTTACCAGACCGACTTCAAGCGTAACTGGTACAAACTCAGCAAAATTGATGGCCAGAAACCCCCCGGCGTAATGGAGACACCCGGCACAGCGCAGGCATGCATGAAGGGCAATGCGGCCTGCGACCTGAAAGTTAAAGCTAACAACCGCAGTTACCAGACACAAGGGATCGAGTCTGTCGGTTATTTCCGTTTTGGCACAGACGATGTTCAACATGAAGTGATGGCGGGTATTCGCCTGCATCAAGATGAGATCACTCGCTTTCAATGGGAGGATACCTACGCTCAGGCGGCCAACGGTACCATCACCAACATGACCCCAGGGGTGCCGGGCGATGCGGGTGATCGCTTTCAGAAAACGGAGGCACTTGCACTCTTTGTTCAAGACACCATTGATATCGGTGCTTTAACCGTCACCCCCGGGGTGCGGTATGAGATGTTAGATCAAATCTCTGAAGACCCAAAAGGTACTCTGCAAAGCGCGGGTGGCACGAAAGGG
>JALSHQ010000212.1 GCA_026982145.1 Gammaproteobacteria bacterium
CGACCGCGCCATCTCCTACCGCATTCACCAAGGGTTCACCCACATGGATGTCGCCCTCTCCATTGGTGTGCAAAAGATGGTGCGCGCCGACCTCGGCGCCTCGGGCGTGCTCTTCACGCTCGATACTGAAAGTGGTTTTCGTGATGTGGTCTTCATCACCGCCGCCTACGGCCTGGGTGAAAATATCGTGCAGGGCACCGTCAACCCGGATGAATACTACGTCTTCAAACCGACGCTGGAAAAAGGATTTCGCCCGATCCTCAGGCGCCACCTCGGTGAAAAAGCGATCAAGATGATCTACTCCGGTGATCCCTCGGCCGGCATCTCAACCCACAACGTGCAGGTGCTGCGTGAAGATCAAGAGCGCTTTGTGTTAACGGATGATGAAGTGCTGCTGCTGGCGCGCAATGCGATGATCATCGAAAAACACTATGCAGCACATGCCGGCGTCGACCGCCCGATGGATATTGAATGGGCAAAAGATGGCAACACGGGCGAGATCTTTATCGTGCAGGCGCGACCCGAAACGGTACAGGCCAATCTGGATGCCACGCTCCACCGCAGCTACACCCTCAAAAGCGCGGGTGAGGTGCTGACACAAGGCAAAAGCGTGGGGCAGAAGATCGCCACCGGCAAGGCGCGCGTCATTCTGGAGGCATCACAGATGCGCGAACTGCAGGCGGGTGAAGTGCTGGTGACCGACATCACCGACCCCGACTGGGAACCGGTAATGAAGATCGCCGCCGGCATCGTCACCAATCGCGGCGGGCGCACCTGTCACGCTGCGATCATCGCGCGTGAACTCGGTATTCCGGCCATCGTTGGTTGCGGTGACGCCACCCAGACGCTCCGCACGGGCGAGATGGTGACTGTTTCGTGCGCACAGGGCGACAGCGGTTTTGTCTACCGCGGCGCGCTCGACTTTGAGGTGATCGATACCGACCTCAGCACGCTCAAACAGCCCAAAACCAACATCATGCTCAACCTCGGAAACCCAGAGCAGGCCTATAAATTTTCACACCTGCCGTGCAGCGGCGTGGGGCTGGCGCGGCTGGAGTTCATCATCAACAACACCATTCGGATTCACCCGCGCGCGCTGCTCGAATACGAGCGGCTTGACCCCGCCACGCAGCAGCAGGTCGACACCCTCTGTGCAGGGTACCCCGACCGAAAAAGTTTCTACATCAAGCGCCTCGCCGAAGGGATCAGCACCATCGCAGCCGCCTTTTACCCCAAACCGGTCATTGTGCGCATGAGTGATTTTAAATCCAATGAATACGCCTCACTGATCGGTGGCCAACAATTTGAACCCGAAGAAGAGAACCCGATGATCGGCCTGCGCGGCGCCAATCGTTATTTCTCTGAACATTTCGCCGAGAGCTTTAAACTCGAATGCGCCGCAATGAAACGAGCACGTGAACGCATGGGGCTCGATAACATTGCGCTGATGATCCCGTTTGTGCGCACCGTTGATGAGGGCATCAAAGCGCTTGAACTGATGGCAGGCGAAGGGTTGGTGCGCGGTGAAAACGGTCTGAAAATTTATATGATGTGTGAGATCCCCGTTAACGCACTGCTTGCCGATGCATTTCTTGAACAGTTCGACGGCTTCTCGATCGGCTCCAACGACCTCACCCAGCTCACCCTCGGCATCGACCGTGATTCCGGCATCGTCAGCGGTTTTGATGAACGTAATCCTGCGGTCACTCAACTGATCGAAATGGCGATCAGCGCCTGTAAAAAACAGGGGAAGTACGTCGGCATCTGTGGCCAAGCGCCCTCCGATTACCCGGAGATGACACAGTGGCTGGTCAAACAGGGGATCGATTCAATCTCGCTAAATCCCGACAGTATTCTGGAGATGACGCGCGCGGTACTGGAGATTGAGCAGCAGGCAACGCCACATGGCTCAAGCAGATGAATGCACCAAACAACACCCGCTCAGCGTGTTAAGGTCTCGCTGATGCGCTCACCGTTCTCACCCTTCCATCTGTTCATTATTGTATTTCTAGTCGCTTTTATTCTAGCGGTCATTCAGATCGGCGTGATGACAATCGCTTTCGATAAACTTGGCATCTCCCCCAATGCGGCACTCCTACTGCTTTTCAGCTCACTGGCCGGCAGCTTGATTAACCTGCCGCTCTTTCAGATCACTGCCGAACATCGGGAACATGAACCACCCTCACCTCTATTCCAAGGGCTGCTGCGACAGATGACAGAAAAATTTCACGGCAAAACAACCATTGCGATCAACGTCGGCGGCTGCCTCATCCCTTTTGTTTTCTGCCTATACCTCATTCAGCACAGCGCACTGTCGCTGACTCAACTGGCACTAGCCACCACCCTCGTCACCATCGTCTGCTATGTTTCCAGCCGCCCCATCGCAGGGCTCGGCATCGGCATGCCTATATTTATAGCGCCCATTGCTGCGGCCATCACTGCCATCATCATTGGCGGCGATCAGAGCGCACCACTCGCCTATATCAGCGGCACACTCGGGGTGATCATTGGTGCAGATATGCTGCGCATTAAAGACATCCGCAAGATGGGCATTCCTGTCGCCTCCATCGGTGGTGCGGGCACCTTTGATGGTATATTTCTAACTGGCATCGTCGCCGTGCTGCTCGCTTAATTTAAAATCATGACCATAAAAAATAGCCCCACCATTTTAATCACCGGTTGCTCCAGCGGTATCGGCCAGTGCGTCGCTGAGGTGCTGCACAAACGCGGTTATCGTGTCTTTGCCACCGCACGTAAAGCGCTTGATGTCGACAGACTCAAAGGACTCGGGCTAAAGGCACTGCAACTCGACCTCGACGATAGTGCATCGATCAAAGCGGCTGTCGATAGCGTGCTGGCAGAAACCGGCGGCAAACTCGACGCACTGTTTAACAACGCCGCTTATGGTCAACCCGGTGCAGTCGAAGACATCAGCCGCGAGGTGCTGCGCGCCCAGTTT
>JALSHQ010000213.1 GCA_026982145.1 Gammaproteobacteria bacterium
ATTTTTAACCGAAGCGGTGCCAACCGAACTAACATCAAGCCCGATTTTTTCTTTTAGCAGCGCTTCTATCTTCCGACACATCACTCAACCATTTGCAGCAGAGCTGCCGTACAGAATATCGCAATCGTGCCGTGAGAGTAGTCGGTCTACATCCATCCACTGAATAATGCCATGCTCATCCGTCATAATATTTGCAACATAACTCTCTTCTGAAGATTGCAATGCTGACTCATGAAAACGCTCTACTCCCAGCTCAATAGTCTCAGTGGCATGCTCTACAATCATACCCAATAGCTGTTCATGCCCTGTGTACCCTTTGTAGTTAACCAGCAGAATCCGGGTACTCATTACCTCTTTTGAAGGGGTGTTTTCAATTAAAGCGCTGATATCAATCACAGGCACTGGCAGTGCTCTGTAGTTGCATAGCCCTGCAATGTAATCAGGTGTATTTGAAAAGTGACTCAATTTAACCAGCGGAACAACTTCAACCACTCTTCGGGCATCTACCACATAGCGGTCGTCACCGACATGGAAGATAACAAACAGCATCAGGAGTCAATCTTGAACTGTGATACACCGCCTTGAAGCCCATGAGCTGCGTCATTTAAACGGTCAATGGCACTGTTTGATTGCCGTAATGACTCAACGGTCTGTTGTGCCGATTCACTAAGTTGAATCATCGCCTGCTTGATCTGCTCCGCTCCTTCAGACTGCATATGCATCCCTTCATGTACAATCTCAAAACGAGGCGTCAAGGTCTGCACCTGGTCAATAATCTGTGCGAGTTGTGCGCCTACCTGACGAACATCATCGACGCTACTCTTGACCTCTTTTGAAAATTTCTCAACGCTCATAACACCGCCCGAAACCGCAGACTGCATCTCTTGGACCATCTGTTCAATATCGAGCGTGGCCACCGCGGTCTGATCCGCTAGGCGGCGAATCTCAGTCGCAACAACTGCAAAACCCACCCCATATTCACCGGCTTTTTCTGCCTCGATCGCGGCGTTCAGTGATAGTAGATTAGTTTGATCGGCAACCTTTGTAATGGTGGTGACGACTGAATTAATATTGCCCGCTTTTTCGCTCAACACTTCTAGCCTGGTGGCGATTGCATTTGAAGCATCAACCACCGAGTGCATAGTCTCTTCCATACTGATAAGGCCTGTATGACCGCTCGCGGCCGCTTCAGCAGTGCTCGAAGCAACACTGGCCACTTCATCCATAGTATTCACCAGCTCTTTACCTGTTGCCGAAATTTCAGTCGCTGTTGCGACTATTTCGTTCACCGTAGCCGCTTGCTCGGCCACGGTCGCCTCTTGCTGTTTTGCAGAAGCCGCTATTTCAGTCGACGAGGATGTCACCTGTATGCCTGACTGCTGCACCTGTGACACGAGTCCATTGAGGCTGCTAATCATCGTCTGAATACCCTTCGCCATTCTACCGACGGCATCGTCACCACTGATGTTAATTTCGCCGGTAAGATCACCCGCTGCAGCGCGCTGCACTACCATCTGCATCACACCCACTTTTTCTTCGAGATCTTCCATTGCAAGGCGACGCTCTTCCATCAGCTGGCTAAGATTCTGAACCATCGACTGAAGACCAGAACCAAGCGAGCCAATGGCATCCTCTCCTTTAAATGTCACCACCCCACTCAGGTCGCCTTCCGCCGCGCGGTTCACGACATCAAGCAAGATATTAACCTTCTCTTTAAGTTCCTCAGCAGCTTCATGCTCCCGTTGCGCTTGCATCTGTTGATGTTGACTTGCCCCATCAACATTATCAGCCATAGTGTTGAATGCAGCCCCTAATCGGCCTATTTCATCCTGCGTGGTCACGTTGATACGTGCAGATGAGTCACCCGACGCTCGCAGGTTGACCGTATCCAACACACGCTTTAGCGGGATAGATAACCACTTACCCAATAAGAAATTGGCTAATAGTAGCCCCACTATCAACAGCGTAATATTGGCGATAACCTGGGTGCGTACGTCTGCCGCGATCGTTTCATCCATATGTTGAAGTGAGTAACTCACACGTACTGCACCATTCACGGTGTTTTCAGGCACATTGTGACAAGCTAGGCAATTAACATCCCCCGGGTTTTTAGCGGAGGTTGCGCGGAAAGGTGTTAAAACGGTCAGCACACGCCCTTCAACTTTATTTCCGAAATCTTCTCCCCGCTGTAGCTCTATAATCTCTTCACCGCTAAGCGCACGCCTATCCCACTCATCAACAGGTGCCTCTTCCGGTAGCCCTGGGCCGTATTGCTGGTTCACGGGTTCTCCGCGAATGACTCGCGCATCCACCACATGGTTACGTTTAAGGATTTTATTTCGAAGAATACTACGCTGATCCATGGTGTTGGTTAACATCATGGTATTAAGGCTATCAAAATAGAATGTGGCGAGATCACGCGTGCGCTCTTCGGCATCATCCTGCGCACGCTGTTTCTCGATGTATACCGTATAACCTGTCACCATGCTGATCACAAAGACAAAGATGATGGCGACAGTTAAATTGATCTTCACCCTAACCGAAAGATGGCCGAACATCGAACCACTCTCTTGCGATGCCATAAGGAACCCTCAAACTTTTCTGGAATATTCAATTGATTTAACACGCTTCCAACCCTGTTTTCACGCGACTGGGCTGTCAAAGAGTGCTACGGCTGAAGATTTCAGAACTTTAGTTAAACGCCTAACGACACTGAAAAAACATAGGGATATAAAGCAGGCTAGAATGCCCGCCCAATAGAAAAGCTCACCACATCCATATGGCTTCTTGGCTGATGCACTAACAAATTTCCTGAGGCAACTGATGGGGACCTCGAAAAGCGGTAGCTATCATAAACAAAATAGATAAACGTACCCTCGTCTAGACCACGCCCATTTATTAATTGAAATCGATATGAGAAAAAAGCGGAGACTTCTCTGCCCGGTTTAAGCTTAAC
>JALSHQ010000214.1 GCA_026982145.1 Gammaproteobacteria bacterium
AGTGGGAATGCGTTTCTCCTCTCTCGGCAGTGGTAGCCGTGGCAACGGTACGCTGATCGAACAGCACAACACCTCTTTGCTGGTGGATTGTGGTTTTTCAGTCAAGCAGACGCTTCTGCGCTTAGCCCGGCTTGAAACTACACCGGAAGCGATCACCGCCATTTTGGTCACACATGAACATGGTGATCACATTGGCGGCGTTGCGGCACTGGCGCGCCGTTATCAAATTCCCGTTTGGGCGACTCACGGCAGTGCGATGCAGTTTGACGAGGATGAGCTGCCCGCGCTGAATATTTTTAGTTGCCACGACTCTTTTGAAATTGATGATCTTGAAATCTTCCCCTTTCCGGTGCCGCATGATGCGCGCGAGCCGAGCCAGTTTATTTTTTCTGACGGTGTTCACCGCTTGGGTTTATTGACGGATCTCGGCTCAACAACACCACATATCGAGCGCTCACTCAGTGGTTGCGATGCGCTGTTGCTGGAGAGTAATTACGATGCAGAGATGCTCGCGAATAGTGATTATCCCGCATCGCTTAAGGCGCGGATCAGTAGCGCGCGAGGCCACCTCAGCAACGGCCAAACAGCCGCGCTACTCGCTAAGATTGACTGTTCACGACTGCAGCATTTTGCAGCGGCACATTTGAGTGAACAGAACAACTCAGCGGCAGTGGTGCGCCAATCACTGGCCGCCGCGCTGGGCTGCGAGTCAGAGTGGGTGGCCATTGCCGACCAGAAGTGCGGGCTCGGCTGGCGACAGTTAGCATGAGCGGGCGCTAAATCTGCTCTGAGGCGTGATCTCGCAGGATTTCATCACCGTTTTACGGTACAATTGCGCCTGATTTTAGTTTCATTCTGGGCGCAGTTCTGAGAAATATTCAATGAAAAAAGAGAAAGAGCTCTACTCCGGCAAGGCCAAATCTGTCTACACCACAGCAGATCCTGACAAGCTGGTGCTGGTGTATCGTGATGATACCTCTGCCTTTGATGGCCGCAAAGTTGACCAGCTTGCACGCAAGGGGATGATCAATAACAAGGTTAATGCTTTTGTGATGACCCAGCTGGAACGCGCGGGCATCATCACCCACTTTGAACGGCTGCTCTCAGACCAGGAATCACTGGTTAAACGCCTTGATATGTTGCCGATTGAGTGTGTCGTACGTAATATTTCTGCCGGCAGTATCTGCAAACGGCTGGGGGTTGAAGAGGGGCTAGAGCTGACGCCGCCGACTTTTGAATTTTTTCTGAAAAATGATGAACTGCATGACCCGATGATCAATGAGTTTCATATCCGTGCTTTTGGTTGGGCTGATGATGAAGAGATTGCCATTATGAAACGGCTCACCTTTGAAATTAACGATGTATTAAAACAGCTCTTCTTTGAGGCCGGTATGTTACTGGTTGACTATAAACTTGAATTTGGTCGCTACCATGAGCAGATTGTGTTGGGTGATGAATTCTCTCCAGATGGCTGCCGCTTGTGGGATTTGGAAACGCGAGAGAAGCTTGACAAAGATCGCTTCCGCCAAGGGTTGGGGGGCGTGGTCGAGGCCTATGAAGAGGTGGCGCGCCGCTTAGGCGTGAAGTTGGATTAGTCACCACACACAGCTTGAGTTTGGATGCATCGCACCGATGCTCTCTTTATTATCTTTAATTATTTTTCAACCTTCTGACCTTTATAAATATGCTACAGCTACGCGGCGCGACAGCCCTTTCAACCTTTCGTACTGAAAAACTGCTTGTGGCAGCACGGGCAGTGTTGCCAACATTGCAGGCGATTCATAGCGAATTTTTCTACTTTGTTGAGGCCGAAGCGGCACTCACTAGCGAAGATGAATCGCTATTGAAAACACTGCTAAATGCAGTGCCCGGCACTCAAGAAGCGGGAGGAGGCGGCGTGTTGATGTTGGTTGTGCCGCGCCTTGGCACCATCTCACCGTGGTCAAGCAAGGCAACCGACATCGCTCACATTAGCGGCTTAACCGCAGTGCAACGTATTGAGCGCGGCATCGCTTACACCGTAGTCACAACAGAGGGTGCGGTGCTTTCACATGAGCAGAAAACAGCATTAGGCGCGCTACTGCATGACCGTATGGTTGAGTCACTGCTGTTCGAGTTTAATGAAGCAGCGTCGCTTTTTAGCCATGCGTCACCCGCACCGCTTTTGAGTGTTGATGTGATCGGGGGTGGCAGAGCCGCGCTGCTGAATGCTGATTGCGAACTGGGGCTTGCCTTAAGTGAAGATGAAATCGACTACCTTGTTGATAGTTTTACTGCGCTAAAGCGTAATCCGACCGATGTTGAGTTGATGATGTTTGCGCAGGCAAACTCAGAACATTGTCGTCATAAAATATTTAATGCTGATTGGATCATCGATGGTGAGGTGCAGGATATTGGCCTCTTCTCGATGATTCGCAACACCACAAAATGTTCACCTGAAGGAGTGTTGTCGGCATACCACGATAACGCGGCGGTGATAAAATCCCCCTTTGAGACCGCTCGTTTTTTCCCGAACGGTAGCAGTGGTGAGTATGGCGCTGTGCATGAAGCAAGCCACATCAATATAAAAGTTGAAACCCATAACCATCCGACAGCCATTGCCCCATTTCCGGGTGCAGCAACGGGCATGGGCGGTGAGATTCGTGACGAAGGTGCGACGGGGCGTGGCGCAAAACCCAAAGCGGGTTTAGCGGGGTTTACCGTCTCTAATTTGCAACTGCCAGACGCCCTGCGTCCGTGGGAGCAAGATAATGGTAAACCTGCGCGCATCGTCTCTGCACTCGATATTATGCTCGAAGGGCCGATTGGTGGTGCGGCGTTTAACAATGAATTTGGCCGCCCCAATCTAAGTGGCTACTTTCGAACCTATGAGGCGTGGGTAGTGGGCAACGGTAGCCGCCAGCTGCATGGTTACCATAAGCCGATCATGATTGCTGGGGGGCTG
>JALSHQ010000215.1 GCA_026982145.1 Gammaproteobacteria bacterium
TGAAACAAAAGCACCGGGAATATCGGTGCCCAGCGTTGCTGATGCGCCGGACTTAAAACCTACCTTGGCGTCCATACTCGTTCCGCGAGTAGGTTGCCCATTCATTCCAATATTCACGCCGGCATTGATGCCAGCACTCACCTGTAAATTGACACTTGGAACCATCAAGCCGGCACTAAAACTAGCGCGAGGGTTTTCGATACCATTAAACAACGCCACATCACGCCAGTCAGAGGGTTTTTTACCGTTAGCCACCGCGGCATCAGCGGCGCTGATATTCTCGCCTCCCGGCGAAAATTGTGGCTGCTCACGGTTAGCAGCTGCCACAGCTAATGTTTCAAACTGATAGCGATCCTCTTTGAATGAGAGCGCAAGTGTTGCGCGTAATGGAATGCCTTCTGGTGAAAAGTACTCCAAGGTCTCGTTATAGCTGCTCAACATGCCAACAAAAGCAAATGCGCCCCATTGAAAACGACAACGCAAAGGCGCCGCAGGCTGTTCGGAATCAGGATTTTGCGGCTGCATAAAAGTTCCAGCTAACGCTTTGGTCAATATGCGCACATCAGAATTGGCTTCTGATGTTGCCGTTGCCGTGCGCTCAACACCATCGGCATCATTGAATGTGGTGGCTGCATCACGTGCTACCGTGGTATCAAAGAGAAGCTGAACGGCAAGCGTCGACTCACTCTTTTCAACATATTGTGCCGCCGTTGGGGTATTGCCGCCTGCGTTATCAGCTTTGAGCGTATTTGAGAGCCCTACCTTAAGACTCGTCGGGTTGAATTGCACTAAAATATAGTTACTTTGATCGGTGTCGGGCCGCTCTCCAATCATTGGAATCAACACCGCCTTTGCCAACTGAGGAGCAGACATTTTAACCGCCCCCTTCTGGCGAACTAGCACCACGACGTACAAGGCTCAGCCCTTCATGTACAATTTGTAACTCTTCAATGGCGACTTGAGAACTGCTTGATGAGAGATCTGGCCCCTTAAATTTAGTCGCCATCGCGTTGTCTATATTCCAGCTTAAAAGTGGAGCCACATTACCACCAGCCGCTCTATTTTGGTCATAAACATCGATCACACCTCGCATTCGGTAGGCATAATTGGCCTGCCGCGTCGTGATATCAAACCATGTATAAAGATCATTAATCTCAGTCACACCCCGTTTAAGCACTATCGCTGCAAAGGTGGTATTTCCAGCCAGCTGAATCTCCCCCCAGTTGCGCCCTCCTTCTTTGATGGTCTTGGGTGCCATGGTTGCTTCGAGCCCGCTCACTTCACTGAATGCACCCTGACACACCAGCGCTTCTTGCTCACCATCAACCGTAAACAGACTCACACGAAACCGAAATGGAATAAACTCAGCCACGGGCGATCTCCAGTCGATCCTGAGCCAACACTAAACGGATGCGATCAATCGGGAACGCCGGTGCGATTTCGATTTCAAACAGTAAAGTCGATTCACCATCATTGCTTTGGCGGATTGCAAAGGCCTCTTCAGGGAGCCGCCCACGCAGTGCACCACGCTGATGGAGACGGGTAAAAAAATCGCGCAACAACATCATGGGGCGTGGGTCTAAGGGGTCTACCTCAAACAGCAGTTGCAGACCCAGCCCTTCCAGTTCACGCCTTAACCAACCGATGAAACGGGCAATCTCACCACTGCGAGCATACTCAGCCGACTCACCAAACACGCCTCCGGGCAGACGCTCATCGCTCAACTCCAGCTTGCTGCGATGTGACACCAGCGTGCCGATACCCGCTTCATCTCGCAAACGAGCCGCATCGTACTGAGGTAATAAAGGATAGGGCTGATACTCGCCAGCCAGTGCTTTACCGGCAACTGACCGCCAACTGCCTTGCGCTGCAGTGGTGCTCGCCATCGCTCCGGCCAGCAGTGCACTGGATGAGATAAGGGAGCGCCTTGCGCTGCGCAAGTAAGGGTAGGTCAGTTGAACTCGGTATAAGTGCGGTGCCAAGGTGCTATTTCTCATCTGTGCAATGGCATGCAACGCCGAAGCCGAGGGCTGAGGTCGCTCAGCACGCTGCTCAAGGTCAAATGGAAGCGCAAATAACAACTGGATATCAGGCCGCCACTTGCTGAGAGTACGCAACATCTTTGGCAAAATCTCACCAAAATCATGCGGTGTTGGTTGCCTGTTTATCTCATGGCTATGACGTCGTTCACGGTGAGTATCATCAAATTTTTCACCACAAGGCAGAAAACCGGGCGGAGGATTAGCCAAGCGCAGGCGCGGTACATCAGCCAGCGCCGAAGGAATCTGCAAACGCTCTAGATCAGGCATGATTAACAAGCCCACTCGCGGGATGGCAAGTGCTCGAGTAAAAGCGCTGCTGTTGGATAGATCAAGAAAATCGTCACGCTCTGCAGGTAAAAAAGCTTGCTGCCCTTGTGTCTCATCAACAGAGATCACCCATAGCAGCTTCCTGTTCACCGCGTTGCTGCTATCCATAAAAAAGTCTTCTACTGCGCTAGGCAGCCAAACTTGGTCACCCGCCAAGCGGCTAATATATCGTTCTTTGCCGACTCGCTGCACCGCAGGAAAGAGTGATTGAAATTGACTCAACGAACGTACTGGCAGCGGCACCCCATAAAATGGCTGCCGCGGCAACGGTGACTGCCGCAATACCTCTAGTGAACCGGCGTAACCAAGCCCTTCAATTCCGGCAACCATCTGCGGTGAACTGAAAAGGTATTCGACATCCACCCCACCCGGGCAGTGACCCAATATCACCACTTCCAGCGCCACACGTTGTTGGCGCTGTGGTTGAGGGTCGAGCGCAACCCTGTCACTGTTGAAATTCATTGCCATCATGTTTCAATCAAAATGCCGATTTTCCCTATCATAATAAGCCGTAAATGCTAGCGTTAGTTTTCTTCAATGTTCTCAACTGAAAGTACTAACTCTTCCATCG
>JALSHQ010000216.1 GCA_026982145.1 Gammaproteobacteria bacterium
CCGAAGGATGATCGACTCGCTTTTTTGATCAATGCTTATAACGCCTGGACAGTCGAATTAATTTTAACTGAATACCCTAATCTTGAGTCGATTAAAGCGCTTGGCTCATGGTTTAAATCACCTTGGGATAAACGCTTTATTCCACTGCTGGGTGAAACCCGGTCATTAGATGAGATTGAGCACGGCTTGATTCGTGCGGAAGGAAGCTATGAAGCGCCGCGCATTCACTTTGCAGTCAACTGCGCCAGTATCGGTTGCCCAGCACTTTTAGCTAATGCATTTAGTGGGGAAAACTTAAAGGTTCAATTAGAGGAAGCGACACACCTATTTTTAAGTGATCGCAGTCGAAATAAGTTGGCGGGTGATACGTTATATCTTTCAAAAATATTCAAATGGTATCAAAAAGACTTTGAGCGCGGCTGGGGAGGGTTTCACCGGTTAGAGCAATTCATTGCAACTTATCAAGCTGCGCTAGCGCTATCTGATAGAGACATACAACGGCTCAATACAGGCGCTATCGAGATTGAATTCTTAGACTATGATTGGAGTCTTAATCGTAAGCGTTAGCACTCACATCATATGGCCTGCTTTATGCAGCAAGTTACTGTGCTGGAGTATTAGCTACATGTGAGGCTGCTGTTGATAAATAAATGTTGTTTGTTTTCAATGAATCGCTCTACAAATGATAATTGAACGGCAATATTTTGACGTGAATTAAGTCGGTTTTTGTCACGTAACCTCACGGATGGCCGATATTTAAATTAAGGTCTATAAAACCCGAAGCGTGCCACGGTTGTGCTATCTGAAATAAGAAGCAGGCTTTGGATTCCGCTTCATGTAATGAGGTAAGTCATGACTATTTTTGATACATACCAGTCCCGCTATGAAGAGGCTCAGGAAGAAGAGATGAGCCTGCAAGAGTATCTGGAAATTTGTAAAAAAGACCCCAGTGCCTACGCCACATCATCAGAACGAATGTTGCTTGCGATCGGGAAACCAGAGATGCTTGATACCCGTGACGACCCCCGCTATAGCCGTATTTTTTCGAATAAAATAATCAAGATCTACCCCGCATTTCGTGAGTTTTATGGGATGGAGGAGACCATTGAACAGATTGTCTCTTTCTACCGTCATGCAGCACAGGGGCTGGAGGAGAAGAAACAGATCCTCTATTTACTGGGGCCAGTCGGTGGTGGAAAATCATCGCTTGCTGAAAAATTAAAGTCGCTGATGGAAAAAGTACCTTTTTATGCCATAAAAGGGTCGCCAGTTAATGAGTCACCATTAAGTCTCTTTTCACCTGAAGAAGATGCCCGCATCCTTGAAGAAGACTACGGTATTTCAAAACGCTATCTTCCCGGTGTGATGTCACCATGGGCAGTAAAGCGCCTGCATGAGTTTAATGGCGATATCTCTAACTTTCGCGTAGTACGTCTCAACCCTTCAGTTATGAAGCAGGTGGGCATCGCTAAAACAGAGCCCGGTGACGAGAATAACCAAGACATTTCATCGCTGGTCGGTAAGGTTGATATCCGCAAGCTTGAAGAGTATTCACAGGATGACCCAGATGCCTATAGTTATTCTGGCGGGTTATGCCTCGCAAATCAGGGGCTGCTTGAGTTTGTCGAGATGTTTAAGGCACCGATAAAAGTACTTCACCCGCTTTTAACAGCGACTCAAGAAGGGAATTACAAGGGAACAGAAGGTTTCCCTGCCATTCCTTTCACCGGCACTATTCTGGCTCACTCGAATGAATCTGAGTGGCAGTCCTTTAAGAATAATAAAAATAACGAAGCTTTTTTAGATCGCATCTATATTGTGAAAGTACCTTATTGCCTGCGTATTTCAGAAGAGATGAAAATTTATGAAAAACTTCTGACCAATAGTTCGCTTTCACAATCGCCTTGCGCCCCAGATACACTCAAGATGATGGCGCAATTTGCAGTACTAACACGTTTGATTGACCCTGAAAACTCTAGCATTTACTCCAAGATGCGCATTTATGATGGTGAGAATCTCAAAGATATTGACCCTAAGTCAAAATCATACCAAGAGTATAAAGATAGTGCGGGCCCCGATGAGGGCATGAATGGGCTTTCAACACGCTTTGCATTTAAAATTATGTCCAAGGTCTTTAACTACGACCACTCAGAGGTGGCGGCGAACCCCGTTCACCTGCTTTATATTCTGGAGCAGCAAGTTGAACAGATGCAGTTTCCCGCTGAAATTGCAGAGAGATACCTCTCATTCATTAAAGGCTACCTAGCTACTAACTATAGCGAGTTTATTGCTAAAGAAATTCAAACGGCTTACCTTGAATCGTAT
The DNA here is from genome assembly GCA_026982145.1 of Gammaproteobacteria bacterium. GTDB lineage: Bacteria > Pseudomonadota > Gammaproteobacteria > SZUA-140 > SZUA-140 > SZUA-76. The sequence goes on from JALSHQ010000216.1 coordinate 2,326, forward strand.
GCTGAATTTGGTCAAAACATATTTGATCGCTATGTTACTTACGCTGATTTTTGGATTCAGGACAGTGAATTTCGTGACCCAGACACCGGTGAGATGTTTGACCGTTCGGCACTTAATGATGAGCTGGAAAAAATCGAAAAACCTGCCGGCATTAGTAATCCTAAGGACTTCCGTAATGAGATTGTTAATTTCACCTTGCGTGCACGCGCCAATAATGAAGGGTTGAATCCTTCGTGGACAAGCTATGAGAAAATGCGTTCAGTGATTGAGAAAAAGATGTTTGCAAATACGGAAGATATCTTGCCTGTGATTTCATTTAATGCGCAAGCATCGACGGACGACCAGAAAAAACACCAAGAATTTATCGATCGCATGGTGGCGAAAGGTTACACCACAAAACAGGTGCGGCTACTGTGTGAATGGCATCTGCGTACCCGTAAATCGTCTTGATGACATAGTGCTTAACAATCACAAGGTGTTCATGTGACCCAAGTTATCGACAGACGTGTTAACGGTAAAAACAAAAGTGCGGTTAATCGCCAGAAGTTTATGCACCGT
>JALSHQ010000217.1 GCA_026982145.1 Gammaproteobacteria bacterium
GGGAGTACACCATTGCCGTCAAAGTAACGGATGCTGACGGAGAGTTCGCCCTACAAAAATTCCTCTTCCGCATCGTTGCCACAGCCCCTGCGCTGACTGCTGCTGATAGCGACAGTGATGGCGTTGATGATGCCACTGAAGGCTATGGGGATAGTGATCGCGATGGCATCGCTGACTATCTAGATGCGATTAGCCTAAATCATGTTGTTGCACATCAGCAATCAAACCAATCGCTTTACCTTGCTGAGACTCAGCCGGGGTTAACGCTTCGTTTGGGAACCATTGCCTTTGATGCAGAAATAAACGGATTACAAGTTAACAAAAACATCATTAAAGAATTTGCCGGGATTCGCTTACCCGTGGATGACCATGTCAATGTCGGCGGCCTGTTCGACTTTGAAATCCACGGCCTTCCTCAGCCGGGTGATTCGGCACTGATAGTGACCCCACTGCGCACAGCGATCCCAACCGCCCCTTACTACCGCAAGATGATGACCACAGGCTGGCAATATTTTATCGCGGACGCTAATAACAGGCTCGCTTCAGCCCAAGGTGACGATGGTAGCTGCCCACCTCCGGGCAGTAGCGCCTATCTCACCGGCCTCACTGCAGGTCACAAATGCATACAACTACAGCTTGAAGATGGTGGCCCTAACGATGCTGATGGTGTTGCAGATCGCGTGATCACTGATCCAGGCGGTGTGGCCGTGACCCCATTCGCCACTGCTGAAACGGCTGAAGAGGAAGTGACTCCCCCAGTCGATGAAGGAACTGGCTCACTGCACGTGATATTTCTGCTGTTATTGTCTGGGTTATTTTGGCATCAACAGCGGCGCAAAAGCGTCACCCTTTAGCGCGGCTCTATATACTCGACCATCAACTGAGCAGTACGCCGCCCCTGATATTCGTTAACATCGAGACGGTAAGCAGCATGTAGCTGGTCACCCGCCAACTTACCGTGATTGAATGCAATCGCATCAATCGTGCTGCGGCTACCTTTAGGCTGTAACAGTAACTTCAGGTGCTTTTCACCTACAATGCGCTGCTGCACCACATCGAATTCACCATCAAAGAGAGGCTCGGGAAACGCTTGTCCCCACGGACCCGCCGCACGGAGCTCTTCGGCAAGTTCAAGTGTTAACTCACTATCTTTTAACTCGCCATCGCTGTGAATGTCATCCTTTAAAATTTCATCATCTACACAGCCATGCAGCGCTTCATTAAAAGCCGCTTCAAACACCTTGAGGTCGACGGCCTTGAGCGTCATGCCTGCTGCCATCGCATGACCGCCAAATTTAGTCACTAAACCGGGGTGCCTTGTGGCAATCGCATCGAGCAGATCACGCATGTGCACCCCTTTGATCGAACGTGCAGAGCCTTTAATTTCAGCCCCCTCCTCCGCAGCACTTTCGGCATTAGCCAATGCAAAAGCGATCACTGGGCGGTGATAACGCTCTTTGATGCGGGACGCCACAATCCCCACAACCCCCTGATGCCAACGCTCGTCAAACAGACAGAGCCCTACCGGCGCACGTTTATTATTGAAATCTAACTTAATGTTAGCGACACAATCGAGCGCCTGCACCTGCATTTCGCTCTCTATTTCACGCCGCTCACGGTTAATTTCATCAAGGCGTCGCGCCAGCACCTTTGCCGCGTCAGGATCATCCGTAAGCAAGCATTCGATGCCAAGCGACATATCCTCCAAGCGACCCGCAGCATTCAACCGTGGGCCGACTGCAAAACCAAGGTCGGATGCCACGATATTCCCCGGTTGACGCTTGGCCACATCCAAAAGTGCGCTAATACCTGCACAACAAGCACCATTACGAATCCGCGCCAACCCCTGTGAAACTAGAATACGGTTGTTATGGTCAAGCGGCACAACGTCCGCAACGGTGCCCAGCGCAACCAGATCAAGCAGTTTCGTAAGGTTTGGCTCTGCAATGCCCTGCTGAGTGAACCAGCCTGACTCACGAAGAGAAAGGCGCAGTGCCAACATCAGATAAAAAATCACGCCAACGCCCGCAAGGTTCTTGCTGGGGAAATGATCATCGGGTTGATTGGGGTTAACTATCGCATTGGCAGCGGGCAGCTCATCGCCCGGAAGATGGTGATCCGTCACCAGCACGTTGATACCCGCAGCTCTGGCCGCATTCACACCTTCGATACTTGAGATGCCGTTATCAACTGTCACGATCAAATCTGGCAACTGCTGTTTTGCCAGTGCCACAATCTCCGGTGTGAGTCCATAACCATATTCAAAACGGTTAGGCACCAGATAACTCACTCGAGCAGCCCCCATCAAACGTAGTGCGCGCAAACCTACTGCACAACTGGTCGCACCATCAGCGTCGAAATCGGCCACAATTAAAATATGCTGCTTCTCTAAAAGCGCCTGCACTAATAACTGAACGGCACCATCAATGCCTTTAAGTGCTGAAATAGGGTGTAACTTTGCCAGCGAGTAATCGAGCGACTCATCATTGAGTGCACCGCGTGCAGCATAGACCTGCTGTAACACTGGCGATAGCTTGCAATTAAGGTCGCTTGATGAAGTGGTTGGCCGACGAATAATATGCTTCTTGGATTTCATCAATGGATAAACCGAATAAAAATAGCTGCCAATTATATCGCTTCAGCGACGAGCGCCACAATCTTAAAAATAGATAAATAAAAAATCAAAGGCTGCTCACACATAGGAATAACATCAACCAAAAGAGCGCCTCTCGGCGCTATACAAAACAGGGTCTACAGGTGAAATTATAAGTAGTTAAATAGCGACAACCCTTGTATCCGCATATACGACTGCTGCGCAGCTTTAAGTGCAACTTCTTGCTGGTTGAGACGTGTGATTGCCTCAGTGTAGTCAAGATCC
>JALSHQ010000218.1 GCA_026982145.1 Gammaproteobacteria bacterium
AATGGATGCACGGCATTATCAGGGATCCCCATACCGTATCCATCGTTATCACCAATCATCCATACAGCAGCCCAAGAAGGGGTTGCTATTAATAAGAACATCATTGTTACCAGTAGTTTTTTCATTAACATTCCCTCTAAAAAGTTTTATTTGTACTTTGCATGATACGAACCCGCTTTTGGTTGGAGTGACAAGTCAAGCGGGAAAATACTTCTTTTATGTTCGATTTATACGAAGCAAATATAGCGCCATTTATTTTTCGTGATTGATTTTAAAGGGCTTATTAAAAACTCGAGAGCACACGACGGCACTAGTGTAAAAAACATTAACATCTTGTGTGAGTGCTGGGGCATTGAGATAGGCAGCGGGTACCCTTTGATTGCGTGACTAGTGGTGATTAGGGGGAGGGGGTAGCCATTACGACGGAAGGAGAAAGAGGGTAGACGAGTACGGGCATATGTAGTGCCCGTACTAGGCTTTATTTAAGGAACCTCTGATTTATTCATGAACTCGTCTCTTGCGTCTAAAACATCCAGCTTCTGTGTTATTCATCTTCGCAATAGCTCGCTATTACGTGCGATTCACGCCTTGAATCTGAATGTTTTAGACCACAATCTACTTCGCTCAGAATAAATCAGAGGTTCCTTAACTATTTTCAAATGGCCACTCTTCATAAAGAGTGGCGAGACTGCTACTTAGATGTCTCGTCCTTTTCGCTGTCGCCATTCGTTTTTGTTTCTTCAGAGCTATTTTTTGCGAGCACAAATTTACTGATAGCAGTCAATTCAGCACCTTGAATATTTGGAAAGGCAGGCATCACCATTTCACCTTGGCTGATGATGGTGGCGATGGTATCAATATTGGCCTTTTCAGGTGAAATGTCGAAGACGTTGTTGCCACCCGGGGTGTGACAGTCGATGCAGGCGCTGTTGAAGATCTCTTCACCAGTGGCGCCGGCAGTCGGGGTAAAGTCGTTGGAGACTGAGCAGCCGGTGGTGGCTGCAATGACAGTGGCTGCGGTCAGCATGGTTAGGTGTTTCATTTGATCCTCACTTTGTATGAATTGGGGTGCTGCGGAATTGAGTGGAATGCTACCAAAATAGCGGAGTGGTTGGAACTGTTACGGCAAGTTCTTTTTCTTGTAAATGCATGCAACTGCCGGTTTTTATGGTTGATTTATTGTGCAGTAAGAAATCTTGATAATAAATGTAGGGAATTTATGGGGTTTGAGCTACAGATTTCATTCTGGGTCACGATATCAAATTAGAGCGATGGGTTTATCGTATCTGAAATTAATTTCCTTTTCTTTTAAAGGTTATCGGTGTGCGGAGAGGCTAGATTCTGGTTAATCTGACGATTGTGGATGCAATTCAGTTTTTCCAACCCTAGCCCGTATATTGTCAATAATTGGGTCAGCATAATGTTTGCGGTAATGATCGCTAGTCTTAGTTTTATCATTGTTATTTTCTTGCTGATGCGTTTGCGTCGCCTTGGCCAGTTTGTGCGGGATGCCGCGCAGCAACAGCAGGTGTTGATTCGCAAGATTGAGCTGTTGCAGCAATCACAGCGCATCACTAAAACCGCACCATGGGTTTGGCATATAAAAGAGGACGTGCTCGAGTGGGGCGATGAGTTTTTTGAGATGCTCGGTTATGACGCTGGCTCATTTACGCTCGATCGTGAGTTTTATATGAGCAGTGTGCACCCGGGTGACCGCGCCAAGGTAGAGCGAGTCATGGCTCACCTACTAGAGATGACGGAAGTGGGTTCGCTGCAACACCGAATGTTTACCCGGACAGGGGAGGTGCTATGGATTGAGCAGCGTGCAGAGGTGTTTCGAGACGCTGCGGGCAAGCCACAATATGTTGCGGGTGCTTGCCAAGAAATTACCGCACGAAAAATATCAGAGCTGGATTTCCTAGAGAAAAAGCGCACGCTACGGTTGATTTTAGACAACGCACCTATAGGCATCTGGCTACAGGATAGTCGCGGTAAGCTGCTTTTTGTCAATAAGGTTTATTGCAGCGCTCTAGGCATGTCCGAAGAGGCGTTACTTTCAGTTAATCATTATGCTGAAGCCTATTCGGGTGATGAGGAAGCGGTGAAGGCCTTGATGGCTTCGGATGAGGTGGCGTTAGAAAGGGATGGGCCGCATAAGTCATATGAGCGGTTGATATTAGCCGATGGAAAGTCGCACGACCTTGAAATCATCAAAATCAGATTGTCGAATACCAAGGGTGTAGTGAGCGGCCTGATCGGACTCTGCATGGATATCACACAGCGCAAAATTGCTGAGGAAGATCTAAAATATTTGGCGCACCATGATGGTTTAACAGGGCTCTCTAATCGCAACTATTTTGTTGATCAGCTGCGCAAGACATTTTCACTGGCGAGGCGTCAACGCAATCACGGCGCACTGATGTTTTTTGATTGTGACCACTTCAAGGCGATTAATGATTCACTAGGCCATCAAATTGGCGATGAAATTCTGAAAGAGATGGGTGCTCGTCTCAGCCGAGGTGTTCGTGAAGAAGATGAAGTCGCGCGTTTAGGCGGTGATGAATTTGTAGTGATGGCGGTTAACCTTGGCGAAGATCAGCGGGTGGCTGCTGAGCGTGCGCAAAGCATGGCCGAAAAACTGAAAGATGCACTGCAGCTTCCCTATGAGGTGGAAGGACACCTGCATCACCTAACGCAGAGTGTTGGGGTGAGCCTCTTTCCCCAGGAAAAGCAGCTGGCAGATGACGTGTTAAAACATGCCGATACAGCAATGTATCGAGCGAAGGACGCAGGGCGTAATGCCGTACGATTTTTTATGCCGAGCATGCAGCAAGAGGTAGAGCAGCGACTTCGTATCCAGACAGAATTAAGGC